>JAUSKS010000225.1 GCA_030646595.1 Gallionellaceae bacterium
TAACATAGCGACAGAAATCGTAGCGAGCGGATGAAGGGCAAGGCGCACGGAGCGCAGGAGCCGGAGTGTATAGATTCATACACGAGGACTCCGAGTACCGCGCAACGCAGCCCTGCATTCGCGTAGTAGAATTATCCTAGAAACCGTAGTTGCATGGTCATAATTATGCTCTGAGGCAAGCTAGCAACGGTTGCTCCCTCTCCCCAACCCCTCTCCCAGAGGGAGAGGGACTTTAATTCCCCTCTCCCTCTGGGAGAGGGGCTAGGGGAGAGGGTTTGCACCATGGAATAAAAATTCAATTGCGAATTTCAGGTTTATGTCGCTATGTATAATAACAGGGTGCGCATCATACCACGCACGGCTGGCATCGTTTCGATAGCAGCTATTGTGTACCGAGCAAATCTGTCCAGTTAACTGCACTCTTGCCATGCACCACAAAAAATGGGTTGAGTACGACAGTGGGATCGGCATAAGAAAGAGCAATGCCAGTTAATTGAATGACCCTTCCGCCAGCCTGTTCCACCACACACTGCGCGGCAGCGGTATCCCATAAAGAAGTCAGCCCCAGCCTTGGATAAACATCGGCGCTTCCTTCCGCTACCAAACATAATTTCAGCGAGCTCCCCATGGAGATTAGCTCATGCGAGCCCAGCTGTTGCAATAACCGGGTTAGGGTATCTCCTGCATGGGAGCGGCTTCCCACAACACGCCAGGGCGATGCTTGTGCGTGAGTAGCAACACGAATCGGTACACGCACACCATCCGCCCCCACCTTGAATGCCCCTACGCCTTCTGCTGCCAGATAAACCACATTAAGCACAGGCGCATAAACGACTCCCAGCACAGGCCGACCATGCTCAATCAGGGCGATGTTGACCGTAAACTCACCATTGCGCTTGATGAACTCTTTGGTGCCATCCAATGGGTCAACCAGCCAATAGCGCGTGTCCTCACCGATGCCATGAAAATCGCCCACTGCCTCATCGGAAAGTATGGGAAGCACTGGCCGCAAACCCATCAACCGCGTTACGATAACTGCATGCGCCACTGCATCTGCTTCAGTCAAAGGAGATTGATCTGCTTTTTCCTGCACAGAAAAATCTCTGGCATAGACACCCATGATTGCAGCACCTGCCTCCCGTGCAATCGCTTCGACTTCCTGTAGCAACTTCATAGCCTGTTCCTCATGTTTTGTCTTTTTTAAAATCCGATCCGCTTCCCCCACTTTAAGCTGTTACCCCATGGGTTGTCTCTGTGAACTCTGTGGCCAACCTTCCCCAAGGTAAATCATATTGATACTCAAAAGCTGACCTTTGATTTGACCAGAAATTGAAACGATTTTATTTTTGGATCGGAATTGAGCGGGAATGCAAAATCAACATGCAATATATTACCAAATGCAGAACGGGCGCTGAGTATGCGCAGGCCAACACCCACATCATTGAGCCAGCCAGGGTTATCAACATTGGGATTTATGCCTCCCCAGGCGCGACCTCTATCGTAAAAGGCTGCACCCCCTACGCGAAACAAGCGGAACGGATACCAGTCGGAATAGACGCGCTGCTCCACAGTCAGCAGCACGCGCTTATCCCCGCTTTGGTAACGCAAGGGATAGCCACGCAAGCCGTTGTCGCCACCCAGCAACAATTCTTCAGTTGATTGTGGATTGTGGGCTATATCGCCGGCGACCGAAGCAAAGAAGGTAGCACGTTCACTTTGCGGATGATAATACCGCACAGCCGCACTCAGCAATTGATCTTCATCGCGGCCTCCACCATGCTTGCCCGACAGCGCGCCGGACACCAATACGGTTTGATCGGGCAATATTTCATAGCCATTGCTCACGCTGCTGGAGTAGAACCACAAATCCTCGGTCGAGCCCAGGCCTATCAGCGCGCGATTCAGTTGCACCCGGGATTGAAATCCCATCGCGACATATTCAGGTCGCTGTATCTGATCACGGTTTTTAAATTTCTGGTAACCGTCCTCCACGACCTCATAGCGCACAAACGGGGAGAGTAATTTTTGGTCAGGCGGCAATTGCGCAGGCGCCAGCAATGCCGGGTCCAATTCATAAGTATCAGTCTGATAGGAAAGCCCCACAGAATAACGGCGCGTCCAGTTGTCGATCAACCCATCCGACCAGCCACCAAAAACTTCCGCCGTTTTTTGTTGATGCCGATATTGGCCAGTTAATATTCCGCTGTTGTAAACCGTATCCACACGATTATCTTGTGACGCCGATGCCCCGGCAGCCCAGCGCGTATCCAGGGCATAGAAAGGCTTAACTACTGACAAGGACTGACGCCTGCCGTCACTATTTTTGGCATATGAATAATCAATATCGGTCCAGCCACCAAAAGCATGTTGATTGCTGATATCCAATTGCCTGCTACTGCGGTCAACCGTGGACGAACGCGATAAACTCATAAACACACCGCTACCCAGCAGGTTATATTCCTTCAAGGCTAGGCCAGTCGAATTGCTACCACCAGACCGGCTAAAGCCTACGCCAGGATCCAGCGTCCAGGTATCACGGGTGCTCACCTCAATATCAACAATACTGTTGTGATAAGCAGTAGGCCGAATGCTGACCTCATATAGATAACGATTAGCACGTAGCAACCGCTCTGTTTCCTCTATCAATCGCACCGACACGGGTTCGCCAGTTTTAAACAGCAGGGTGCGCCGAATGACATCAGGGCGAGTATTAATATGCAGCGTATTGGCCAGACGAAATAAAAAATTGTGTTCCTTGGGATCATCCGGATCGAAAATATCCTGCACGTTAATGCGTATCTCCCCAATCACCGCCCCGGCAGCCTGAAGCTCAGCAAAGGAAGGGAGCGTGTTTTCCGGACTGAGCTCGTTCGCCATTACTGGCATGAGTGCGCAAGCAATGGCGACACCACAAAACAATCGGTAAGTTATACGGAATAGCATAATTTACTAAGCGAGTTAATGTAGTTTTGTTGAGTGCGCGAAATGCTCAGCAACCTTCCTATTTTTACCCGTAGAATTACACTATGCGATGATGCGCTCTACACTGACTTGACCAAATCATGGCTTTATTTTCTCTACAGCCTGCTTAGGAAATTTTTTGATCAGCCACCGCAATACCTCAAGCTGGTCTTGAGACGTGGCGCGCCGAATCTGAATAAGCAATTTTTGTAAATCCGGACGCGTAAGTGTGGCGTTAGACGCGCCCTCGTTGCAGACAGAGCAGATGGCCCGGAGATTGGAGGGATCATCAGTACCCCCCATGCTCTTGTCTGTGATATGCCCAATATGAAGCCGAGTCTTTCTGGTAGTGTCATATGGGTGAGGTTCACCTGCTACTGCCCCACACATTTGGCAGGTAAATCCATTTCTGTCCAAGACATATGCTCGTGACTCCTTCGATATGGCGCGTTCAAAGGCAGGCTGCGGCTTAGGAGTTTCAAGTAAATATTGTCCGGGTTTTAAATCGCTACGATCATTGTGAGTGAGAATCTGATAACCTTCTTCTGTTCGCAATTCTCTGACTCGTCGCGCCCATTCTGATTGATTGTCGACCACAGTTCGTAACTCGGTAGAATTCATTACCCTGCCGACATTCGCCAAAAAGTGTGCGCGAAGTTTTGCTCGCGCTCCTCCTTTTGGTGGCTTATTTACTTTCATAATTACGCTCTTTTCAACTTTGGCCTTGCGGCGGCATCCAAAGCGGCTGTAATTTGCGAACCAACGGCACAAGCGACGGGTGGCGGGAAGGCATTACCAATTTGGCGGTAAGCGGCAGTTTTTTTGCCACTGAACTGCCATTGATCCGGGAATCCTTGAATACGCGCAGTCATGCGAACCGTAAGACGCGGCATACCAATAAAATCCTTCTCGGGTGCAGTATCCGCTATGCCCATGCCATCAACACCAATTGAAGCCCACGCCTTTTTCGCTCTGGTAGGGCCAAGATCCGGACCACCATGTTTTTTACTCCCGCCCACCAATGTTGGGGCTATCTCGCAAGCTCGTTCTCTCCATTGTTCCGCGCCGACCCAGCCATTTTCAACAATCAAATCAAAAAGCGCTTCGCCCACCGTTGGGGGCGGAGAAGTAAATTCTGGCCAATTGAAATACTCTGCGACACCTTTCTTTAGCGCCACAAAAACAACGCGTGGACGTAACTGGGGAACACCAAAATTACTTGCATGAAGTAAACGCCATTCGGCAATGTAACCTAGTTTTTTTAGGTCATCGATTATCTTTTCCCGGTATTCACTAAAAATCGGATCCAGCAGACCGCGAACATTTTCCAGCATTATGGCTTGTGGTTTACATTCGGATACTAAACGAATCGCTTCCGGAAATAAGTCGCGTTCATCCTGGCTGCCAAGCTGTTTGCCAGCTTTTGAAAAAGGCGGGCACGGCACACCCCCGGCAAGAAGTTCAATACCTTTCCATTTCTCAGCTGAGTAACAATGAAGATCGCCCTCGGTAATGTTCCAATGTGGCCGATTGATCCGCAGAGTTTGACAAGCGTGCGCGTCAATCTCAATAAGGCTGGCGTGATCAAACCCTGCCAGCTCAAGACCCAGAGCCTGTCCACCCGCGCCTGCACAAATCTCTATTGAATTAAATGACATAGCCTCAGTATCCTGTTACTAAAATTTTAATGCTACAGGGATAGCCTACTCCCCTTTACGCTGGAGAACTTTAAAAACCACATCCAATCCAAACCCGCGCGATTGCATGAAGCGCATCTGCCTGGCCTTTTCCTTCTCGCCCCGCGGCGCAACACCAAATTTCTTTTCCCACACCTCGCGCGCTGCTTCCAGTTCGCTTTCTTTCAATTCCGGCAACGCAGCGCTGATCATTTCTTCTGCAATGCCCTTCTGGCGCAACTCGTGCGTGATACGCTGCGCTCCGAAACGGCTGCGCTTGGCGTGTACCATTTGCGTGGCCGCGCGTTCATCAGACTGCCAGCCGCGCTTTACCAGTTCATCCAGCACCGCATCTACATTATCTTCCGCCGTGGCATACGTTAGCAGCCTGGCATGCAGTTCCGCGCGGCTGTATTCGCGCCGCGCCAGATAGCGCATGGCGCGGACGCGCAGGCTTATCTCAGGTTTCTTTGACAAGGACTTTAGATGAAGGGGTCTTTGCAGCTGCCTTGGGTGCTTCTGCTTCCGCATCGCTATTGATCAAGGCAACGCCGACCGCTTCGCGTATTTTGTTTTCGATCTCGATGGAAACTTCGGGATGTTCTTTCAGGTATTCGCGCGCATTGTCTTTGCCCTGGCCGATTTTTTCGCCTTTGTAGGCGTACCAGGCACCAGCTTTTTCAATCAATTTGTGCAGTACACCCAGGTCCACAATTTCGCCTTCGCGCGAGATGCCTTCGCCATACAGGATGTCGAATTCTGCCTGCTTGAATGGCGGTGACACTTTGTTCTTGACGACCTTGACGCGGGTTTCCGAGCCGATGACCTCGTCGCCTTTTTTGATTGCGCCAGTGCGGCGTATATCGAGGCGCACCGAGGCATAAAACTTGAGCGCGTTGCCGCCGGTGGTGGTTTCCGGGCTGCCAAACATGACGCCGATTTTCATGCGTATCTGGTTAATGAAAATGACGGTGGTATTGGAGCGGTTGATGTTGGCGGTGAGCTTACGCAGGGCTTGCGACATCAGCCGTGCATGCAGTCCCATCTGCGCATCGCCCATTTCGCCTTCAATTTCCGCCTTCGGCGTCAGCGCGGCAACGGAGTCTATGATGACGATATCCACAGCGGCTGAGCGCACCAGCATGTCGACAATTTCCAGCGCCTGTTCGCCATTGTCCGGTTGCGAAATAAGCAGGTCTTCGACTTTGACGCCCAGCTTCTGCGCGTATTGCGGATCAAGCGCATGTTCGGCATCAATAAAGGCTGCGGTACCACCGAGCTTTTGCATCTCGGCGATGACTTGCAACGTGAGCGTGGTTTTGCCGGAAGATTCTGGGCCGTAGATTTCAATAACGCGGCCACGTGGCAGACCACCCACACCCAGCGCAATGTCCAGCCCCAACGAACCAGTCGACACCACTTTGATGTCGCGTACGATGTCATGCTCGCCCAGGCGCATGATGGAACCTTTGCCGAATTGCTTTTCAATCTGGCTCAAGGCTGCGGCCAGTGCTTTGCTCTTGTTGTCATCCATGCTGTTTCTCCTCGTGAACAATGATGAGTGATTATGGCATATCCATTTAGCCTTGTATAGAACGATCGTTCTTTGCCATATTTATGGAGAACCCATTGATCCTGGAAAAAGCAGTTAGCCACAGAGAACACAGAGGTCACAGAGAAAACCAATGACGGAATCCGCGTCCTCTCTGTGTTCTCTGTGTCTTGATATTGATTTTCGCTGCAACTGCGCAATTGACGCCACGTATAAAAAAATCTACATTGCTATGCTATCTCATCTGCTGCGCCACATTTAAGGAACGCTCATGTCCACCCATATTGAATCCAATCTGAATGAAAATCGTATTTTCGCACCGGGTGCGGCCTTTGTAGCGCAGGCCAATATTTCCGGTATGGCTGCTTATCAGGCACTGTGTCAGGAAGCAGCGCACGACTATGCGGGCTATTGGGCGCGGCTGGCCCGTACTCATCTGGCATGGCATAAACCATTTCAAAAAGTGCTGGATGAAAGCAAAGCACCCTTCTTTAAATGGTTTGAAGATGGCGAATTGAATGTGTCTGCCAATTGCCTGGATAAACATCTGGCCAGCCAGCCTGAAAAAACGGCGCTGATTTTTGAGGCCGACGATGGCCAGGTGACCAGAATTTCTTACCGCGATCTGCATGCTCGCGTGTGCCAGTTTGCCAATGCGCTGAAGTCACGCCATATCAACAAGGGTGACCGAGTGGTGATTTATATGCCGATGAGCATAGAGGTGGTGGTAGCGATGCAAGCCTGCGCACGCATAGGCGCAATTCATTCGGTGGTGTTTGGCGGATTTTCTGCGAAGAGCTTGCATGAACGCATCGTGGATGCCCAGGCTTGTGCCGTCCTCACCGCAGATGCGCAACTGCGCGGCGGCAAGACTATTCCGCTGAAAACTGCCGTGGATGAGGCGCTGGCGATGGGTGGATGTACGGCCATCCACAGCGTCATTGTCTATCGGCGCGCGGGCAGCGAAGTGCAATGGAACAGCAAGCTCGACCTTTGGTGGCATGAGCTTGTCGCGGGACAAGCGGCCACCTGTGAACCGGAATGGGTGAGCGCCGAGCATCCGCTGTTTATTCTGTATACCTCCGGTTCCACTGGCAAACCGAAAGGTGTACAGCATTCCAGCGGCGGCTATTTGCTGGGTGCGGTGTTGACTATGCAATGGGTGTTCGATTACAAAGCCAGCGATATTTTCTGGTGTACTGCGGACGTGGGCTGGATCACTGGCCATAGCTATGTGGCTTATGGCCCGCTGGCGGTGGGTGCCACACAAGTGATCTTTGAGGGCGTCCCTACCTGGCCGGATGCCGGGCGCTTCTGGAAAATGATACAGGCGCACAAGGTCAGCACTTTTTACACTGCACCGACCGCCATCCGTTCGCTGATTAAATTAGGCGGCGAATTACCCAAACAATATGATCTTTCCAGCCTGCGCCTGCTGGGCAGCGTGGGCGAACCAATCAACCCGGAAGCATGGATGTGGTATTACACCGTGGTCGGCCAGTCGCGCTGCCCGATTGTAGATACCTGGTGGCAGACCGAGACCGGCTGCCATATGATCGCGCCCTTACCCGGCGCGATTGCCACCAAGCCGGGTTCCTGCACCTTGCCGCTACCGGGCATCATGACTGCCATCGTGAGTGAAACAGGTGAAAAACTTTCCGGCGAGAATGGCGGTTTTCTGGTCATCACGCGCCCCTTCCCGTCGCAGCTACGCACCATCTGGGGCGATCCCCAGCGTTATCAGGAAAATTATTTTCCGGTCGAAATGAAAGGCGCTTATCTGGCGGGCGATTCAGCGCACCGCGATAAGGACGGCTATTACTGGATCATGGGGCGCATTGATGATGTACTGAAAGTTTCCGGCCATCGCCTGGGTACTATGGAAGTAGAATCGGCGTTGGTGTCTAACTCCTTAGTAGCGGAAGCGGCAGTGGTGGGCAAACCGCATGACATCAAGGGTGAAGCTATCGTGGCTTTCGTGGTGCTGAAAGGCGCGCGCCCGACCGACGCCGCAGCAGCCAGACAAATTGTGGAAACCCTGCGCAACTGGGTGAGCAAGGAACTGGGGCCGATTGCCAAACCGGATGAAATCCGCTTCGGCGATAATCTGCCCAAAACCCGCTCCGGCAAAATCATGCGCCGCTTGCTACGCACCATTGCCAAGGGCGAGCAAATTACGCAAGATGTCTCCACGCTGGAAAATCCAGCGATACTGGAGCAATTGAAGGAAACCATTTATTAATATATTTTTAATTTAAAAGAAATTTTAAAATGACTGTATGAGGAGTAGATAACTGTTGTACTACTGAGGTAGGCAGTTGAGCGTAAATTTGAATGGGTCTTGGATTTCTCAACCATCTTTGCCAATAGCACGGTAAATAATAATGAAAACATTCTTACTCACCCCAGCTATTGCCCTGCTTAACCAGCTGCCTTACCGGCGGAAATTTATCTTGATCAGCGTCGCTATTTTCATTCCTCTGGCGGTGTTGACCTATTTGTTCGTCTCCTCCTTGAATGACAGCATTACCTTCAACGCCAAGGAGCGCACCGGCATTGAATACATCAAGGTGGCGCGCACCTTGCTGCTGCAAGTGCAAAACCATTTGAACGTAAGCGATGCAGCGCTTAATGATGTCTGGGCCGGCATCGGCTTAAACGCCCAGCAGGAGCTGGTGGATGTTGCCCTCAAGGCCGTGGAAGCGGTGGATCAGAAATTGGGTGGGCCGGATAAGCTGAACACCGCTGAAAAATGGCCACCCGTCAAGGAAAAATGGCAGTCCCTGAAGGATCAAACTCTCTCCATCAAAGATAATCTGGGAACCCATGCTGCCTTATTAGGCGACATTACCGCTTTAATCGCCCATGTAGGCGACACCTCCAACCTCATCCTCGATCCCGATCTGGATACCTATTATTTAATGGCGCAAGAGGTGCTGCGTTTCCCCTCCATCATGAACAACTTGCAACAAGCGCGCATGCTCGGTAAAGAAGTATTGGCCCGAAAAAGCATGACCAGTGAGGAGAAAACCCAACTGATTTTCCTGTTCAGCCGCATCAGTGCCGATCTGGATACCATCAAAAATGACATAGCAGTGGTATTCCGTGAAAACACCGCGGTAAAAACCGAGTTGAGCACCCGCTTCGATACCGCAACCACTGCCATCAGCATCTTTCAAGACATATTGGGGGAAAAAATCATCAAAGCCCCGCAGCTTGTCCTGTCGGACTATGCCTACGCCGAACAAGCAAGCAAGGCCATAGGCGATGTCTTCAAGCTGTACAGTGCTGCCGAACCTATCTT
>JAUSKS010000227.1 GCA_030646595.1 Gallionellaceae bacterium
ACGCATACTGGTCAGCCGCGCCGGCGCTTGCTGCGGGCTAAAAAACTCGCGCGGATGAGGCTCAAATACCAGCACTGCTGATGGCAAACTGCGCGCTTGTGCTGCTGTGCGCAATTCCTTCAGCAATGCCTGATGACCCAGATGCACACCATCGAAATTACCGATGGTGAGTGCAACCGGCTGAGAATCCGGAGAATAAAGTCCGCGTAGAATTAACATGGGCGCGGATTATACCGTGACAAGGTGACAGGTGACAGGTGACAGGTGACAGGTGATTAGTAGCCGAGGCTTTTTTGTCACCCCGTCACCCGTCACTCATCACCGTTTTGTCACGCTGTACCCCCCACCGTCAGCCCATCTATCCGCACCGTCGGTTGTCCTACGCCAACTGGCACACTTTGCCCTTCCTTGCCGCACGTGCCGACACCGGGATCCAGCGCCATGTCATTGCCTATCATCGAAACACGAGTCAACGCTTCCGGGCCATTGCCGATCAATGTCGCGCCCTTCACTGGATAAGTGATCTTGCCGTCTTCTATCATGTAGGCTTCGGCGGTGGAAAATACAAATTTACCACTGGTGATATCTACCTGGCCACCGCCAAAATTGGCGGCATACAAACCATGTTTAACCGAGGCGATGATTTCCTGCGGATCACGGCTACCATTAAGCATGGTGGTGTTGGTCATGCGCGGCATGGGCAGATGAGCAAAGGATTCACGTCGCCCGTTGCCAGTGACGCCCACGCCCATCAGGCGCGCATTCAGCGTGTCCTGCAAATAGCCTTTGAGAATGCCATCTTCTATCAGCACGGTGCGTTGCGTAGGGTTGCCCTCGTCATCCATTTGCAGCGAGCCACGTCGATTGGCAATGGTGCCATCGTCCACAACAGTGACGCCCTTAGCCGCCACGCGCTCTCCAATACGGCCCGAAAATGTAGAGCTGCCCTTGCGATTAAAATCACCTTCCAGGCCGTGGCCCACCGCTTCGTGCAACAGAATACCGGGCCAGCCCGAACCCAGCACCACGGTCATGTTACCGGCTGGGGCAGGCCGCGCATCCAGATTAACTACCGCCTGATGTACAGCCTTGGCCGCATAGTCACGCAATACCTCGTCATTGAAATGCGCATAGTCAAACCGTCCGCCGCCTCCGGCTGAGCCCTGTTCACGCTTGCCATTGCTTTCCACGATCACCTGCAAAGACAGACGCACCAATGGCCGGATATCGGCATTCAGCAAACCATCGCTGCGCGCCACCAGGATGACTTCATATTCGCCTGCCAGGCCCGCCATCACTTGCGTCACGCGCGGATCAAGCGCGCGTGCATAGCGTTCCAGCCGTTCCAGCAACGCTACCTTGTCGCTGGAATCAAAGTTGGCAATGGGATCATGTGGTAAATACAGATCATGCTGACCACCGCCATGCAGCATCGGTACTTTATTTGTACCACCTTGGCGCGCAATCGCACGTGTGGTCAGCGCCGCACTTTCCAGTGCATCCAGACTGATGTCGTCGGAATAGGCAAAAGCCGTTTTTTCGCCACTCACCGCGCGCACCCCGACTCCCTGCTCAATACCAAAACTGCCGGATTTGACGATACCCTCTTCCAGCGACCAACTCTCGGCACGGCTATATTGAAAATATAGATCGGCATAATCCACGCGGTGCGCCAGCATTGTGCTGAATACCTGCTCCAGATGATGCGTTTCCAGTGCATAGGGAGTCAGCAGTGACTGCTGGGCAAGGACAAGCAAGGAATTATTTTTCATGAGATTTACTGGTTAAGAATACGGTGTGACAAAGCTGGCAAGCTGGCGCGCAGGCTGGCTTGATAGGATGGATTGACATCGGCAATAACAATGCCGGAACCACGCGGCAGCCTGTCCAGCACCCGTCCCCACGGGTCTACGATCATGCTGTTGCCATGTGTCTCACGGCCATTCAGGTGATACCCCCCTTGCGCGGCGGCAATGACATAAGCCAGATTTTCGATGGCGCGGGCGCGCACCAGCACTTCCCAGTGCATCTTGCCGGTAGTTTCGGTAAAAGCGGAGGGCAGCGCGATGATGTCCACATTTTTCATCGCGCGAAATAATTCGGGAAAACGTAAATCGTAACAGACAGCAAGACCGATGCGTCCAAAGGGGCTGTCCACTACCACGATCTGCCGTCCCGGCTCTATCGTGCGCCCTTCATGATAATGCTCGTTGCCCAGATCCAGGTTGAACAAATGGATCTTGTCGTAGCGCGCTACCTGTGTACCTAGTTCATCATATACCAGGCAACTGTTCAGCACTTTGTCGTCGGTGCTGGCAGCCAGCGGAATGGAGCCGCCGACCAGCCAGATTTTATGTTTGCGCGCAGTGGTGCTTAAAAAATTCTGTATCTGGCCGCTGCCCATCTGCTCGCGCACGGCCACCTTGTCCATTTCATTCATCCCCATAATGGGAAAATATTCCGGCAACACGATCAAGCGCGCGCCCTGTCCCACAGCTATTTCGATCAGCCGCCGCGCCTCGTTCAAATTGCCGTCCACATTCGGCCCCGATGCCATTTGCACCGCAGCGACTTTAAATACCTGGGATTGCGCAGCGATACGCTGCTGAGTGGAGCTTGCGTCTAACATGATGTTTTCCTAAGCCGGACAAACCGGAACCAAAAAATATTCTCCCGCAGAGGTGCAGGGAAAACCAACCCAGAAAGCCACAGAGATCACAGAGGACACAGAGAAAATGGCGGAGTCCACACATTTTGTGTGTTTACTGAATGGGTAGGGCAGCTTTAACGTCATTCCATTGCTTCTCTCTGTGATCTCTGTGTACTCTGTGGCCATTTGCTTTTTCTGGAATTAACCATTGTTTCCGTTACTTTATCGCGCCTTCGTACGACAATTCTTCTCACACATTGCGAAGACATAACTTGTTAGAGACTAAAGTGCAACAAGTGCAACTGATTATTTGACAGGCTTATTTCTTGCGACCTTCTCCACCTGGGGTGTCGCCCACATGCCGCTGACATTGTATTCAAATGACACCAATTTATCGAGCGGTTCACGCAATATCTTGTTGGCCAGAAAAACGCCCACGCCTACTGCCGGCCCGGCGGCCAATGCGCCCAACAAGGACACGCTATTGCCTACTGTGGGCAAAATCAGCACGCGTAAGTTCAATGTCTCTTTATCCAGATCAACCTGGCCTAGCATGGTGGCCTTGGCTGCCGAACCTTCGATCTTGAAATCCTGGGTAGACAGGATACCCTGCTTGATTTGCGCCGTGCCATTAATGCTGTCAAATGCAAAACCTGCACTGAAAACATCGGCAAAATCCAATGTGATATGTCTGGGCAAAGCCTGCAGACTCAAGATTCCCAGCAGCTTGCCTACGCCAGGGTCGATTTTCAGGAATTGTCCTTTTCCGGTATCCAGTTTCAATGTGCCATCCAGAATGGCATAGCTGAATTGCGGCGGCCCTCCCGCCCATGCAAATGATCCTTCCAGTTTGCCGCTGCCACGCTTGACACTGTTGGGATAGCCGGAACGGGCGAGTATATTGCCGACATTGCTGATTTCCAGTTTGAGGTTAAGCTGGGTACGTTCCGCCCCGGCTGAGGAATACCACTTCCCATCTGCAGTCAGCGTCCCATCCGGATTACTCAGGCGCACACGCTCCACTACCCAGTCGCGTTCATGCTGCTGCGCCAAAAATTCCAGTTTGCCTAGTGGATTGCCATTCAACAGTATGCTGTCCACCGTCAGATCCAGCGCAGGAAACTCGGTGCTGACGGTGTGTTCCGGCAAATCTGCATGTGTCGGTATTTTTTTATTCTTTTCGTTTATTTGCTTACCTGATGCTCCCTGAGTTATCGGGCTATTTATTGTGGGCTCTTTATAGTCAGCATCCTTGTCCAGTGCCACACTCCTTAGATGTGCCAGCAGCTTGCCCTGTCCTGGCGCCTGCCATTTCACTTCGCCATTGATCGCTGCCGACGCCAGTTGTGCAATCAACATGCCATTACGGCTATTGGCATTGATGCGCAGGTCATCTGTTTTGTAACCATAGCCACTGATCTTCTGAATCAGCAGATTAATCGCAGAAATCGTAATCGGCATGGACGGTTCTGCTTGCGCGGAATTATTGCCACTGAGCAAGGTTCCCCAACCTTCCAGTGATAGCCTGGGCAGTGTACCGCTGAGCGTTAGGCCATTGCGCGTCGGCCATTTACCGGGCTTGCCAAAGCTGATCAACCCCCGCTTGATACTCCTTGTGCCATTATTCTCCACTCGCAATAATTGCGCGTGGAGAAAATTACTATATTGCAGAAACACCCTGTCCTGCTTCATATCGATCGATTTTTTCTCCAGGCGCAACAGCAGGGATTCATCCGCACGCTTGGCAAAAGGCGCAGGCAGATCGGAACTCAAACCCAGCAGGTCAGCCGTGAGGACTACGTTGGCTTGTTTATCCTGTACCGTTATTTCCCCTTCCCATGAATTGCCACCATGCAGATAATGCAATAGCGGATGCGCTTCACTTTGATGCAGCACATCCATATCAGTGCGGCCTGACGCCTGTGCATGAATGCTGCCGCCTGCACCGCTTTTTACGGTAAACGCAGCCGTTCCTCCCAATACCTGCGCTGTCGCATTCTGGGTATGCAATGCCGTTTCGGTAAATATCAAGTCACCATTGGTTTTCTTCAAGGTGGGCAAGCCGCGGCCAAAATCCACCTCGTTCTCCAGAAAACGATAATTGCCGGAAACAGTCACCGGCTTGCCACCACGCAGCGGAACATCCACCGCCAGTTTCAAAATGCCATTCCCCCGCACCTTGATACCATCGGTAAAGCCTTTTATATAGCCGCGTACCGGGCTTTGCTGAATAAAATCCAGGCTACGCCGGGTCTCGTCCACTGCCTCGCCGCGTATTTGCAAAACCAGCTCTGGACTGAGCATATCGGGCAGCACCACGCTTACTTTTTGCAGTTTTCCGCCTGCCGTCATGGCTGTTGGGGCTGTCACCTCCAGGCGTTTTCCATGTATCAACAATTCGGCATTACCCTGCTCTATGCGCGGCCATCCAGCAACATATTCCACTGCCACACCTTGGGCATGCGCACTAATTTTAAAAACACCCTTGCGGTCTCCCTCAAATGGAAAGTCGCGCATATCACCTTGCAGGCGCAGGGCGAACTGATCCGCCTGGCCATCCACTAGCCCGTGACGCACCCAGGTATGCGCCGTGCCGCCCAATGCGTGTAATGGAATATAACGGTAAGTCTGACGAACTGCGGCGCGCGTCAGGTTAACATTCAGATCAATCAGGCCGGGGCCTTGCGCCAAGGTTTGATAGCTGCCGGAAAAATTACCGGCCAGATCGGCATTGGCAGCGGCCACATTATTAAATTTAATTTCCACCCCACGTTCGTTTTTCTGCCACACAACTTGCGCATTGAAGGTATCGAACAGCAAGGGCTCCACCATAATCTGCGGCGCATCTACTGCCATATTGTGTGCATACAGTGACAGCGACCCGCTGGCATCGCTGCCATTGATCTGGCCAGTCAATCCGGAAAATCCGGGGAAATTATCCACACGCCGTAACGACATTTCATTGAAGCGTGCCTTGACTTCATAATGCAGCAACTGCTGAGCATTGCCCTGCCATTTCAGTTGCAGATCGGAAACATGCCCCTGCGGCGCAAAGGCCGCTAATTGCTCCTTCAGCTTGTATTGCAGTGGCAAAAAATCGGTCAGACTGGTCAGACTGGTCAGTTCCAGCGTATTGGCGCGTATCTCGCCACCAGCCACCTGCTCGCCGTTGGCTTCATCCAGACGCAAATAGAAATCGGTCGGCGGCAACAGTAAACCATCATTCATCTGTAAGGAAAATTTACGCGTAACCACTTCAAACCCCTGCACCCGGTTCTGCCACGCCAGCCGCCCACGCAGTTCATGCACATCCAGCGGCGGTAGATCATCCGCCAATTGCGTTTGCACCTCGGCCAGGGCCAGGTCAGCGGTCAAGTGTTGTACCCGACCCTGCTCCACGCCCAGCCAGCCACGCACGGCTCCGCGCCCGCGCTTAAGTGCGATAGGCAAAGGCAGCCAGGTGCGCCATGCGGCGACATCGGCATAATCAAGCTGGGCATACAGCTCACCGCTCCAGGAATACAGATCATCAAAACTGCTGCCATCAAAACTGCCGCGCACATCCAATTGTGCCGATAATTCCGCAGGTGGTTGAGCATGCAATGCAAAACGGTGTCTACGCTCGGGGTTGCCAATCAAGCCACTATTTTTAATGAACTCCAGGCTGTCGAGAAACCCGCTATTCTCTATGATCAGGTTAACCTGGTTTAATGCCAGTGGCGGTGCAGCCCGCTGGTCGTCCTGCCAGATAATGCGCGCATCGCGCACTACAATGCGTGATTGATGCAGCAACCAGTCCGCTGCCGAAGACTGACCGGAAATCTGGGCCGACATATCCACCCCGGCAATATGCAACAGCCCTTGCGCATCACGCTTCACCAGCAGATCAGGACCATCAATTTCCAGGCTGTATAACCGTATCTCGCCCGCCAGCAAGGTCATCCACGACAGCACATTGTCCACATGCGGCAAGGCCAGTGCGGTTTGCCCTTGTTTATCCAGAATACGCACATCGGAAAATATCAGATGCGGACGCAGACTGCGCCAGTCGGCCTCGATCTTGCCTATTGTCACCGGTTGCCCGATGATCTGACTGGCACTGGCAGTAATATCGTCATGATAACGCTCAATGTCCGGCAGCACCCAGTAGCGCAGCGCCAGCAATGCTCCGGCACCCAGGCACAGTAGCAGCACTGCGCCGATCAGCATAATGCGGGTTAACAGGCGCGCAACATGCAGCGAAATTCTCAACATACAGCAGTGTGGTTGTGCATAACATCTATAATCAAGACTTCAAGAGCAGCCATTTTAGCCTTGTACCATGAATACTGCTATTCCACTTGACCCTGCTGATTTCGACACCGCTGTGCAACGCACCCTGCGTGGCAGCCGCTATGTGCAGCGCCTGCTTGACCATGACCCGGAACTACTGCCGTGGTTGCGTACCTGTTATGCCACACCTTGTACTGCGGCAGAGATGGCCGCATGGCTGAGCCTGTTGCCGCTGACAGATGAGGCCTCGCTGTCTCGCGCCTTACGCATTTTGCGCAAGCGGGTAATGCTTAAACTGCTGACGCGCGATTTGGGCGGCTGGGCCGATCTGGTCGAAGTCACCGCCTGTATGACTGCGCTGGCAGAAATCACCATCCAGCATGCGC
>JAUSKS010000243.1 GCA_030646595.1 Gallionellaceae bacterium
GGACATGATGCTATTCATGGGGTTGGCCAATCTGCCCGACATTGATTTTTTAATTGGCTACATAGTTGCCGCAGATGTCCATGCATTTCATCAAGGCCCAACTCACAGCGTGTTGTTTGCAGTGATTGCGGGATGTATGGCGGCGTTGATCTGGCGGCGCAATTTAAGTTGGGGGCTGAGCGCAACGGTATTTACACTGACTATTCTGAGCCACGATCTCGTGGATATTTTTACCGGGCCGATGCTGGGTTTGCATCCATCTTATGGCGTACCCTTGTTATGGCCCTTTTATATTGAAAGAGTAGTTGCCCCTGTTACCCTGCTTCCTTCCATACAGCACGATACGCTGGCGCGTTTTTTGAGTTGGCACAATGCAGCCGCGATGTTGTATGAGGTAGCCGTGTTTGGCTTGATGGCTGGGCTGGTTTTCTGGCGATTCAGCAGGCGCACATGAGTTACCCTATTAAGCTTATGGCAGGCATGCCCCTGCTATTTTCTATTTTTATCACAGGATGCGGCGGTAGCCACAGCCTACCCTCTCCCGTGTATGCCGCTGTCCCCGCGACTGCGTGCGGGGTGGCGACCGTGGCAGCAACAGCGACATCTTCTGATGTGCGCTTCATAGACCCGGTTAATGTATCCGATGCAGGTGGCTTGAGCGAACATCCGGCGGTTGCGGCGGGCAGTAATGGCAAGGTATACGTCGCGTGGGATGATGATAAGGAGCAGAAGAAGGATATTTTCTTTCGTTGGTCGGAGGACTACGGAAGCACCTATCAACCTGCTGCCCAGTCTGCGGTCAATGTTTCCAATACCGGCAATGCCACCGTCCCGGCGATGGCGGTCGGTAACACTGGAATAGTGCACATTGCCTGGCAGGATGTCTCGCGCGGCCCCTCAGAAATTTTCTATGCCCGGTCTGTCAATGCAGATGGTGTATTTTCGAGTGCATCACAAGTTTCCATGGCAAATGCTGTGGGTGATAACGCAACCCAGGCACAAGGGGTATCTTTAGCGGTTGCGCCCAGTACTGCAAGTGCTGGCGCAGGAAATATTTACCTGGCATGGGCAGAATCAAATCTCACTCCTAATCAAAGCAACGCTTTCACACTCAAGATTGCCAGATCAACGGATCGCGGTGTCAATTTTTCCTTGGTGCAGACTTATGTCCCCGCTGCGAGTGATGTCAGCCCGGTTAACCCGGCACTCGCCGTGGATACTGATGGCAACCTGCATGTCAGCTGGTCTGAATCAACACGCAGCGGTACTACCAGGACGATTCAGTATGCCAAATCTACAGATGCGGGCGAGAGCTTTGCAACCCCTATTCAATTGGACTCAGGCCCAACCCTGTCTTCCCCTTCCATTGCCGTCGATGGGAATAGCGGGGTGTATATTGCCTGGCGCAATGAACCAGATCCCGATCACGCTACGATTGGCTTTGCGGTTAGCATAAATAAGGGTGACAACTTCAGTAACCCAACCAGCATTCTGGTAGGCAGTAAAAAATCCATTAGCGCGCGCTTGGCGACCGGCCCAGGTGGCACGATATATTTGTCCTGGACCGATAATCGTGGGGGCAATTACGACACCTATTTCAGCAAGAGCATTAACCAAGGGAATAAATTCACAGAACCGGTCAACTTCGCACCCAGCGCACAAGGCTCATTATTTACGGCGATTGCTGTGGACGATGAGAGCAATGTTTATATTGCCTGGGATGACAATCGTTACCCCAACCCGCCAGACACGCCAGAGGAAGTTGGCAATGAGGGAAACTTTGAAATATTGCTGGCCCGCGGCAAACAGGATTTGCCGGCTGTACAAGCCGGGCTGGCTTCCCCCTGTCCGGTTACGCCCAATGGTGATGGTAATACCGATATGACCACTATTACGGCTACTTTTAGCGAAGTTCTGAACTGGACACTGAATATCTTTGCAGTGGATGGGAGTTCAGTATTTCAACAAGCTGGCTCTGGTGCTTCAATGGTTACGGTATGGGATGGGCGCATCAATGGCAGCAGCAGTGTAGCAGCAGACGGTCTTTATACTTATAGTATAGCGGGATTCAATAGCAGCGATGTGGCATCCACGACTGCTACAGGGTCATTAAATTTATACACCACAGCGGCAGATGCTGCCCCGGCAATCGTGGTCACAACATCAGGCGTAGTTCAGACCAGTACCTTCCAGCGTGAAGCATTTGCTTTTAGCCCAAATGGCGATGGTTTCAAGGATAGTGATGGAATAAGCGCACAGTTCAACAAGCCCGTTAACTGGACCGTCCAGATCAAAGACAGTAGCGGTGCAGTAAAACGTACTTTAACCGGCAGCGGCCTCAATATTGATAGCGATGCGACGAGGTGGGATGGCAAGGATGATGCGGGTAACCCATTGCCGGAGGGGAACTATATCGTAAGCCTTTCTATCATGGATGGACAGGGGCGCTCGGCCAGTTGTGGGCAACTCCCGGTGGCTTGTTTGAATATGGAAATTGATACAACAGTACCTGACGTGTCGGGTGCTGGAGTCAGCCCAACAACATACAACCCACCAGGGGAGCTAACAATCTCAGGAACGCCAACGGAGACAGCATTAATAACCATCTATGTATACAACCAGGTCGGTGTTCTGGTGCGTAAAGCTAACAGGGAGTTTCGCGATGCGGGCACACTTTTTAGTGTACCTTGGGATGGCAAGGACAGTAACGCACAAACGGTTACGCCAGGAAGTTATGAGGTTTATATGTGGTGTCGTGATAGGGCAGGCAACACGGCTGCAACTTACCCGATAAAGATAGCCTTTACGGTGCAGTAATTACCCGTGAATTAAGGTAACAGGCTACTGTAAAATGGGAAACGCTTCGTTAATTATTTTCTGTTAGGAGTTGGGCTTATATGCGAATTTTTATAATGATTTTCACAGAAAAAGGTATTCCATGATAGAGCGATGGATGGCGCGGTGTGATGGCCGCTGCAAGAAGCTGGCATTTTTAATGGGTGCAGGCATCGTGGTGCTGGCGCTGTTGGGCTGGCGTGTCCTTAATCATTTGGGTCGTACCAGCCCGGATGTGGCCGCTGCCGCAGGGCTACCGCTACCTGTTGCGGTGCAGATGGTGGGTAGTGCGCCAACCGAACAGATACTCGGCGCGGAAGCAGTGGCTAAAGAAAGTCAGCTGCTCCCTATACGCACCAGCCAGATGACGGCGACGGTGGCCAAGTCAAATGTAAAATTGGGTGACATCGTCAAGCGCGGCGAAGTTTTATACCAACTGGAGGGTGGATTGCAGGGCGTAACCTTGCGCTCTGCGCGCAGTGAGTTGGCTATCGAGCAGCAAGATGCGGTCGCGGCCAAGCAACGCTTGCTGGCGGTAAAAGAATTGTATAACGCCGGCTTGGCCAGCTCGGATGAATTTAAAACCGTGAGCAAGGATTATTCAGACATCAGCAAGCGTGTTTATAACGCCGAAGTAAAAGTGCAAGCCGCTGCTGAAAATCAGCGCGCAATATTATCCATCGCGCCGGTAACTGGCGTGGTAACTGAGGGCGAGCTGCATAGCGGCATGGTGGTGCGTGCGGGGGTTGATCTGTTCAAACTCAGCGTCATTGACCCTATCCACGTTACTATTAAATTAGCTGAAGACAAGGTTAAATATGCCCAAATCGGGCAGATAGCGGAAGTGTCTTTTTACGCTTTTCCAGGCCGGACATTTCAAGGCAAAGTCGCGCTCATCAATCCTACGGTAGAAGACAAGACGCGGCTGGCTTCAGTGATCGTGCGTGTGGACAATCCAAAACTGGAATTGATGCCAGGCATGAATGGCGTGGCAACCATAAAATCGCAGCACGAAAATTTGCGCATTCCCTCTGTTGCGCTGATTTCCAGCAAGGAAGGCTCGCCCTATGTGTTTATTGTGGACCAGGAAAATAGAGCGCACTTGCGGCGCGTGGGCGTGAGAGCACAGGCGGGAGGCTTTGCGGAAATTGAGTCGGGCCTGGATGGAGGAGAGCAGGTGGTAGTCGTGGGACAAACCTCACTCAGTGATAATCAGCAAGTTAGGGTCGGAACGGAATATGCGGAGCGTAAATAAGTTGCGGACATCCCTGCTGCAAGGGCTAATGGGTTTGTGCGCAACTTGCTGGTTAAATCCAGCGGCATGGGCACAAGCCGCTTTCTCTATAGACTCTGCTGTTGCACACGCACTGAGTCAAAATGCGGGCATGGCACAAGTGCGTGCCAGTGTGGCAGGTAAACAGGAAGATTTGGCGGCGGCACAGCGCATGGATTGGCCTACGTTAAAAATGGAAGCCACCGCCTTGCGCGGCAAAGGCAAGCCTACTTCGTTTTCGGCAGTGGCTGGACAACAAGATCCGGATACGCCAACGTCCAAGGAAATTACGGGTAACTATGGGCTGAATACTCTGGTGCTGAGTGCGCCCATTTTTCAGAATGGTGCTTTCGTTTTTCGGCAG
>JAUSKS010000267.1 GCA_030646595.1 Gallionellaceae bacterium
TGCGCGGAATGATCTTCTCGGTCAAACCGCCCATGGTTTCTATGCCCAGCGACAAGGGAATGACATCCAGCAACAACCAATCATCGGCGCTACGATTCCCTGCCAGCACATTGGCTTGTATGGCCGCACCCAAGGCCACCACTTTATCCGGGTCGAGATTGGTAAGCGGGGTTTGCTGAAAAAATTCGGTTACGGCGCGCTGCACTTGCGGCATGCGTGTGGCCCCACCGACCCTAACCAGGCCTTTGATGTCTTCCACCTTTAACTTGGCATCACGCAAAGCACGGCGCAATGGTGGCAGGGTATGGGCGACCAGATTTTGCGACATGGCATAGAAATCCTGCTGGGTGAGCAAGGTGTCTATTGCTTCGCCGTTGCTGAGAATGGCAGCAATATGAGTCTCGGCATGGTCGGTCAGTTCTTCCTTGGCGGCGCGTGCGCGTGTCAACAGCAAGCGTGTATCCTGTGCGTTCAATGCAGACAAGTTATTTTTTTCCAACAGCCAGCAATAAATGCGTTGATCAAAATCATCCCCGCCCAGGGCCGAATCGCCATTAGTGGCCAACACCTCAAACACACCACGGGAAAGTTTGAGTATGGAAATATCGAAAGTGCCACCACCCAGATCATATACCGCGTAGATGCCTTCGGCAGCGTTATCCAGCCCATAAGCAATCGCCGCCGCAGTCGGCTCATTGAGCAAGCGCAACACATTTAACCCGGCCAGCCGCGCCGCATCCTTGGTAGCCTGGCGTTGCGCGTCGTCGAAATAAGCGGGTACGGTAATGACCGCGCCTACCAGTTCTCCGCCCAGAGATGCTTCTGCGCGAACACGTAACACCTTGAGAATTTCCGCAGAAATTTCGACTGGGCTTTTTACGCCAGCGACGGTACGCAACTGCACCATACCGGGCGCATCGATAAAACGATAAGGCAAACTGCCAATGTCGCTAATGTCGGATAGCCCTCGTCCCATGAAGCGTTTGACCGAAATAATGGTGTCGGCGGGGGTTGCATTCTGCATGGCTTGCGCCGCTTCGCCCACTTGTATTGTGTTATCCGGCAGATAACGCACCACCGATGGCAGCAAAGCGCGCCCGAATTCATCGTTTAATACTACGCTGATCCCGTTGCGCACAGTTGCTACCAGGGAGTTGGTAGTACCCAGGTCTATACCCACCGCCAGCTTGTGCTGGTGCGGCGCAGTACTCATGCCCGGTTCAGAAATTTGCAACAGTGCCATCAGTTTTCTATCTCATCAAATGCAGCAGCAATTTCTTCCATGAGTTTTTCCAGAAATTTTAATTTCCGTACTTCTGCTGCCGCCGCCCTATAATTTTTTTCACCATCTATTTTAGCCGCAAGCTGGCTCTCAAGCTCATGCACTTCATGTTGCATACGTGTTTCCAGTTCAGTCAGCAAGCTGACATCCCCTTCTTGTTGTGCCTCGGCGATTGCCTCACGCCATTCCATCTGTTGCATCAGGAAATCGGCAGGCATGGCAGTATTGGTTTCTTCCTGCGTATCGATGCTGTGCAACGAAAGAACATAGCGCGCACGTTTAATTGGATTGCGGAGTGTCTGGTAAGCCTCGTTAACACGAGTAGCCCATTGCATGGACACGCGCCGCTCGGCTTCGGAAAGATGGGAAAATTTGTCGGGATGAACCTGTGCTTGCAGCGTGTGGTAGTGTTGATTAAGCAGCGTCTGGTCTAGTTGGTAGCGTATTGGCAGACCAAATAATACAAAAAAATTTTGCTGAAAATCGATACCACTCACTTGCATTTAAATGTTGAAACTTTCGCCGCAGCCGCACTCATTCTTGACGTTAGGATTGTTGAACTTGAATCCTTCGTTCAATCCTTCGCGCGTAAAATCCAGTTCCATGCCATCAATATAAGGCAAGCTCTTAGGGTCCACCAGCACCGTTACGCCACCACATACAAACTGCAGATCATCGTTACCCACTTCATCGGCGAATTCCAGTTTATAGGCCATGCCGGAACAACCGCTGGTACGCACGCCCACGCGCAGCCCTACGCCTTTGCCACGCTTGGCCATAAAATTGCGTACATGCTGCGCTGCATTTTCAGTCAAGGTTATTGCCATCATCTCTTCCTTAATTGCTGCTCTGTTTCTTTTTGTAATCTGCTACCGCTGCCTTGATCGCATCCTCAGCCAAAATTGAGCAATGTATCTTGACCGGCGGCAAGGCCAGTTCCTCAGCAATCTGGCTGTTCTTGATCAGCATGGCTTGGTCTACAGTCTTGCCCTTGACCCATTCCGTTACCAGCGAGCTGGAGGCAATCGCAGAACCGCAACCGTAAGTTTTAAACTTGGCATCTTCAATAATGCCGTCCTTGCCGACCTTGATTTGCAGCTTCATCACATCGCCGCAAGCCGGTGCGCCCACCATGCCGGTGCCTACGCCGCCTTCGTCCTTGGCAAAAGAACCGACGTTACGGGGATGTTCGTAATGATCTAAAACTTTTTCACTGTATGCCATTTTTGATACTCCTTTCAGTTGCGGTGACAAGTGACAAGTGATGAGTGACGGTCTTGCCCGTCACCTGTCACCTTTTACTCATCACCGCTTTTAATGTGCTGCCCATTCAATGGCACTGATGTCTATGCCATCCTTATACATTTCCCACAAGGGCGACAAGTCGCGCAATTTATCTATCTTGGATTTCAGTAGTTCCACGGCATAGTCCACTTCTTCCTCGGTGGTAAATCGTCCCACAGTAAAGCGGATGGAGCTGTGCGCCAATTCATCGCTGCGGCCCAGAGCACGCAAAACATATGATGGCTCCAGGCTGGCGGAAGTGCAGGCTGAGCCGCTGGATACGGCCATATCCTTGATCGCCATAATCAGCGATTCGCCTTCCACATAATTAAAACTCACATTCAGATTATGCGGTACGCGCTGTTCCAGATCACCATTCAGATGCACTTCTTCCATGGTGGACAGCCCGCGCCATAAACGGTCACGCAGCATGCGAATGCGCTCGTTCTCCGTAGCCATTTCCATTTGCGCGATATGGAAAGCTTCACCCATGCCAACAATCTGGTGCGTGGCCAAGGTGCCGGAGCGCATGCCGCGCTCATGCCCGCCGCCGTGCATTTGCGCTTCCAGGCGCACACGTGGCTTGCGCCGTACATACAGCGCACCTATACCCTTGGGGCCATAAGTCTTGTGCGCAGAAAATGACATCAGGTCCACTTTCAGTTGCTGCAAATCTATCCCTACCTTACCGGTCGCCTGCGCTGCATCGACATGAAACAGAATGCCGCGCTCGCGGCAGATTTCACCTATCGCAGCTATATCCTGAATAACGCCGATTTCATTGTTTACCAGCATGACTGAAACGATAATGGTATCCGGGCGTAACGCCGCTTTAAGTTTTTCCAGATCAAGCAAACCATTGGGTTCGGGATCAAGATAGGTCGCGGAAAACCCTTGCCGCTCCAGTTCGCGCACGGTATCCAGCACCGCCTTGTGCTCGGTCTTCATGGTAACGATGTGCTTGCCCTTGCCCTGATAAAAATGGGCGGTACCCTTGAGCGCCAGGTTATTGGATTCGGTCGCGCCCGAAGTCCACACGATTTCCTTGGGATCGGCATTCACCAAAGCTGCCACTTGTTCGCGCGCCTGCTCCACTGCTGCTTCCGCTGCCCAGCCATAGGCATGGGAACGGCTGGCCGGGTTGCCAAACTGTTCGGTTAAATAGGGAATCATTTTTGCTGCCACGCGCGGGTCTACCGGCGTGGTAGCTGAATAATCCATATGAATTGGGAAATGCAAACTCATTTACTTTTATCCATCCTTTTTGCTTAAACTGATTTTACTTAAAGGAGTGAGCCGCCGACTGTGCTGGGCGCTTGCTCAAGGTGACAGGCGCAACACCTGTGTCACTTTTTTTCTGGCCGTCTACCACCTGTTTTAAGCTCACTGCTGCCAGATGGGTGTAAATAGTTTCATTCAAACCCATCCACAAATCATGTGTCACACATTGCCGCTCATCGTGGCAATTAGCCGTGCCACCACATTTAGTTGCATCCAGCGGCTCATCCACTGCCACAATAATGTCAGCAATCGAAATTTTTACACTGGGACGCCCCAGATAATAACCACCCCCGGGGCCGCGCACACTTTCCACGATGCCGTGCTTGCGTAATTTGCCGAACAATTGCTCCAGGTAAGACAATGAAATTTTCTGGCGCTCGCTAATGCTGGCCAGAGTGATAGGATCAGAACCGCTACGCATCGCCAGATCCACCATTGCCGTCACGGCAAATCGTCCTTTGGTGGTAAGCCTCATGACTCCTCCTTAAAATTAAATTGCGCTGCAATGATAGAATACCCAAATGATTTAGTCAACAATAATAAGCCCGTAGCTCCTGTATGGGAGAGGATAAGCCTAACTAAACTAATCGACAATTTTGTTCAGGTAATTCGGATCAAATTTATCGGCGGTAGCGCGTTCCTCATCCACGTTCACGCCCATCTTCTCAAGGTGCGCCAGAATGAGGTTAATGCGCTGATCAACCACCGTGGTATGTCCGATCAAGCCGTGGATAGCTTTGGATAGCGGATCGTTCTGGTCGTTGCTGATGCCGTAGGCATTGAACCCGGTAGTCTTTTTTTCTTCATCCAGTATGCGCGCCGGTATGCCGGCAGCCGTCGCGCCCGCTGGCACTGCTTTTACCACCACCGCATTAGAGCCGATCTTGGCTCCATCGCCTATGGTAATGGGCCCCAGAATTTTCGCGCCTGCCCCCACTACGACCCCCTTGCCCAAAGTGGGGTGGCGCTTGCCCTCTTTCCAGGAAGTGCCGCCCAGTGTTACGCCGTGATACAGGGTAACGTCATCGCCGATCTCGGCAGTTTCGCCTATGACTACGCCCATGCCGTGGTCTATGAAAAAGCGTCGGCCTATGGTGGCGCCGGGATGAATTTCAATGCCGGTTAAGAAGCGGCCTATATGCGATAAAAAGCGCGCCAGCCATTTGAAATTTGCTTGCCATAAAAAATGTGACGCGCGATGAAAAATGCGCGCATGCAGACCCGGATAGCAAGTCAGCACCTCAAAGGTGCTGCGTGCTGCTGGGTCGCGGTCAAATACGCTGGCGATGTCTTCTTTTAAGGTATCAAACATTATTCACTCACTTTATTACTTAGCCGTGTATTGTACTCGGTCGCCGCACTTAAAATACCCCGCAGGATATTGATCTCTTCCTGCTCCAGTCGGGCGCGTGCATATAGACGACGCAGTTTCAACATTAACTTATTGGCGCTTTTGGTTTTGAAAAATCCAATTTGCTTTAACGCTTCTTCCAGATGTATATATAGCCTTTCCAGTTCTTCGTGCTTGGCCAGATCAACTGCAGGCTGCTGCAACTGAAAACCCGCATAATCCATTGCCACACATAACTCATAACAGGCTACTTGTACTGCTGATGCCAGATTCAAAGAAGAGAATGCAGGGTTGGCTGGTATACGCACCAGCACATGGCTTTTGCCCATTTCCTCGTTGGTCAGGCCCGCCATTTCGGTACCAAACAACAGAGCTACCGGCTGTTTGACAGCATGTTGTGCCAGCAGCGGCATGGCCTCACGCGGTGTGAATACTTCATGCGAAATATCCCGTAGCCGCGCAGTCATGGCGGCGACAAATACGGTGCCTTGCAAAGCCTCGTCTATTGAACTGCATACTATCGCATTGCTTAATACATCATCTGCTCCGGTAGCCATGGCTACGGCCTGTTTATCGGGAAAATGCTTGGGATTGATCAGATAAAGCTGTTCCAAGCCCATGGTCTTCATGGCCCGCGCAGCCGCGCCGATATTGCCCGGATGGGTGGTATGGCTTAGTACTACACGCACATTACTTAAAATCTTTAGTTTATTCAAAACGAATTTCACACTAAAATAGGCAACCGGAATCTTCCGACCGCTCATTAAAAAGGTTAGATATGCACCCCATGCTCACCATTGCGGTGAAAGCCGCGCGCCGTGCCGGCAATTTAATTCACCGCGCCGCCGACAATCTCGACCATCTCACCGTCACCAAAAAATCGCACTCCGATTATGTCAGTGAAGTGGACAGGGCCGCCGAACAAGCCATCATTAAAACCTTGCTCGATGCCTTTCCGACCCATGCGATTCTAGCAGAAGAAAGCGGTGCTCAAGGCGAGTCGGAATATGTATGGATCATCGATCCGCTGGATGGCACGACCAATTTTCTGCATGGCTACCAACAATATGCTGTGTCTATTGCGTTGCAGCACAAAGGTGTGCTGACCCAGGCAGTTATCTACGACCCCACTAAAAATGATTTATTTACTGCCACACGTGGGCGCGGTGCCTATCTTAACGACCATCGCCTGCGCGTGAGCAAGCGTAAGGAATTAGCTGATTGTTTAATAGGCACTGGCTTCCCTTATACCAAATTTGAAAATCTTGATGCTTACATGAATATTCTGCGCGACATGATGCAAAAAACCTCTGGTCTGCGCCGCCCTGGCTCCGCCTCTCTGGATCTCGCCTACACCGCCGCCGGACGTTATGATGGTTTCTTTGAAACCGGCCTTAAGCCATGGGACATCGCTGCCGGGTGTTTACTGATCACTGAAGCAGGCGGACTGGTGGGCGATTTGCAAGGCAATGATGGTTACCTCAAAAGCGGCCACCTCTGTGCGGGCAACCCTAAAGTGTTTGCCCAAATGTTGCAGCTCATTGCGCCGCATCTAACGCCCAATCTGATAGGAGCCTGAAAAATTGCAAATTGATTGTGACACCAATAGATACTACACTTGCTGTCCGTTTCGCACCCCCGCAACCACGATAATTACTGGGAAAAACTGAACTGATGCTTATTAGAAAACATATTCAGCTTTCTTTTCTAGCCATTCTGGGTTTGTTTGCGCTGAATTTTGCTGTTAATTTCTGGAGCAACCAGAAAAATGGTGTCGCTATTGAGGTGTTGCAGCAGGCAACTTCTCGACAGGCATTGATTACCACTATTAAACAAGGCACATCTAACATCCAAAAACAAATAGACCGCCTGGGCCAGATTCGTTTTGATGTTGCGGCGACTCCCCTGCCGGTGAAGGAGATTGAGCAGATGAACCTGCAGTCAGGGACGATTGCCGCACAGCTGGTGATGCTGTACAAACTTTCCAGTGACGAGATGCGCACCCAGGTGGAAACCCTGCAAAAAAGTTACACGGATCTGGCTGCATCCTGGCGTATCTTTTATCAGAATTTCGGGATTAACCATGTTCAGGCACTGGCTGAGCTGGCTTTACACACTGAACCGCTAAGCCAACGTGTGCTGCTCGAAACCATACCCCTGCTGGAAGAAGGTGAGAAGCAACGCAATGAAGTTGCGCATAAAGCATTCAGTG
>JAUSKS010000245.1 GCA_030646595.1 Gallionellaceae bacterium
AAGCGGCGTTCCAGCCCACCTATGTTTCGGAAAATCTGGTTCCGAACGGTTCCGGCTTTACTCAGACAGAACAAAACTTCTCCCTGTTCTGGGGGCTGGCGGTCATGCTTTATGAAGCCACATTGATACCGAACGACACGCCGTTTGACAAATGGCGCGAAGGAACAGGAACCATCACCGCGCAGCAGCAACAGGGGCTGGATGTATTCCTGAACAAAGGCGGATGTGCGGGTTGCCACGGCGGGCCGGAATTTACCAATGCTTCCATTCAGACTGGTGGGCGTGGTGATTTCACCAACACCGCCGTGCGTCCAGTGAGCGAAGACGGAGGGGTACAACCCGCCAACGATGGCGAATTCAAATCAAACACCATCCGCAACATCGAACTGACCGGGCCGTATTTCCACAACGGCGGATATTTGACCTTGCAGCAAACGGTGGATTTCTACAATCGTGGTGGCGACCATCCTAGTGGTTCTACTGATGCCCAGATCAAACCCTTGGGCCTGACCACCGCCGAACAAACTGCCATGGTTGATTTCATGCTGACCCTGACCGACAACCGGGTGAAGTGTGAACAGGCACCGTTTGATCGTCCGTCCATCAACATTCCGAATGGGCCTAGTCTGGCTGCGGTAGGCGCTGCCGGGCGTTGCAGTGCCACTGATCCTGGGATTACACCGTTTTTGTATACGGGTGATCCACAGTTTCATTTTCAAATGACGCCATAACGGGTGAGTTTTGTGGCATCGATTGTGCGTTTGCCCGGTTGTGCGACGTCCGGGCGGCGCAGGATACGGTGCCACAATCTTTAAACTTAATCTTTTTGTTTATTAAATTTAGGAGGCTACTATGTATCAGCATATCAAAGGTATCAGCTTACTGATGGTGTTCGGCGTGTTATGCAGTTTGTTTTTAGTTCCAGGTGCAATGGCAGGCAAGGGCAGCCCACCTCCGGGATCGGGCAGCCTGGATGTATCGTTTGATTCTGATGGAAAGGTAGTCACAGATTTTGGCACTACTGTAGAAAGCGTGACGGCTGTAGCGATTCAGGCTGACGGAAAAATTGTTGCGGCCGGCTACGCCAGTACCGGCACGGGAAATTCCACTAACTTTGCAGTTGCGCGTTACCTTGCCAATGGCGCGCTGGATACCAGCTTTGGTGTGGGCGGCAAGGTCAGTACGCCTATTTTTAACAGCAATAATTTTAGCAATGTTGGCGATATGGTCATTCAAGCGGATGGGAAAATTATCCTGGCTGGTTATGTCACGGTTGGATCTTCTGCCGACGCTGGAGGGTCCAGCATCTGGAATCAAGATTTTGCCTTGGTTCGTTATAACACGGACGGTAGTCTGGATAGCGCCTTTGGTTCTGGTGGTATTGTTACTACCTCCCTTAGTCCAAATGAAGATGTCATTCAGTACATTGAACTTCAGGCAGATGGCAGGATTGTCGTGACTGGCTACACGGTGCTGTACACAAATTGTAATTGGGGGTGCAGCAGTGCATCCAATGCTGTTTTAGCCCGCTACAACACGAATGGCAGTCGCGATTCCAATTTTGGCAGCCAAGGCAGTGTGATTATTACTGACGGCGCTTTAAATGGGTTAGCCATTCAAAGCAGTGACGGAAAAATCGTTGTAGCAGGCACGGTTCTCAATGCATCGGTTTATACCCCCGTGTTAAGACGATTTAATACAAATGGTGCGTTGGACAGCACTTTTGGCTCAAATGGCTTGGCCGCAATTCCAAATCAAGCTTCTACATATACCGCTATACAAGGCGATGGCAAGATTGTCGTTGCTGGAAAAACATTTGATCTTGCCCGTTTCAATAGCAACGGTACGCTGGATACGACCTTTGGTTCGAATGGCGCAGTGAGCACCAGTGTATTTGGCAGCGAAGGCAGCAGCAATGCGTTAGCGCTCGATGGCAGCGACCGGATTGTATTGGCGGGCAGGAAAACCTATGCGCCAGTATGCGGCAGGAGAGGTTGTACGGCTGTTTACGACACCTTTGCCCTGGCACGCTATAGCAGCAATGGTGCTGTGGACACCACTTTTGGCAGTAGCGGCAAGGTTACTACAGACATTGGCGTTTTAAATGACGAGGCACGAGGACTCGCAATTCAGGCCGACGGCAAAATTGTAGCAGGAGGACTTGCTAACAATGGCACGGATATTAATTACGACCGCAGGGATGATTTCGGATTGGCGCGTTATTTGCCGTAGGCTGCAGGGGGAGTATTAAACTGCCCCGTCGAGGCAGACTGTTGACCCCTCTCCATCGGTTACAGCCTGAATGTCACCAATGATTTCCTGTGGGCGAGGTATAACCCGTAGTACTTCTGTAAAGAAGCCTTCCAATGAGGGGGCTTCTTCCACAACACATGCGATATTACGCTGCTAATTTACGGATGTTTAAGGAAACGCGCAAGATATTCTTTGCATCGCAAGAAAGTTAGCGTTTTTGGTTTAGTAGTCTTTCTTATTAATCGCAGTCAATTATTTAAGGAGATAACTATGTTACGCACCGCTATTTGTCTTACATCTTTTTTCATATTTACCCTTCCCGCCGCAAGTGCCAATCAGCTTCCGCTGACCAAGCCGGCCGTCCAACAACAAATTGCCGGGATCAGCATTCCCTTTGTTACCAATAAAGGGCAAACCGATAGCCAGGTAAAATTTTACGCCCAGACCTTGGGCGGTAGTGTGTTTGTTACCAATAAGGGAGAAATTGTTTATGCACTACCGCAAGCGGGTGGAACCCAATCCGTAGCATTGCGCGAGACCTTTGTTGGCGGCATACACAGTGTGCGTGGGGAAAATTCCTCAAATGTGGTGGTGAGCGATTTTCGCGGCAATGACACGTCCCGCTGGCAAACAAAGTCGCCAACCTATGAGCAAATCGGCCTAACCGGGAAACAAGTGACCTTAAAACTCAAGGCTCAAGGCCGCAACGTAGAGAAGTTTTTTCACATTAAAGCGGGGGGAGATAGCAAAGACATTCAAGTTAAGTTGTCCGGCGCGCAAACACTGCAAGTGAATGATCGCGGCGAGCTGGAAGCCAGTACCGAACTGGGGACAGCCACTTTCACCAAACCTGTGGCTTATCAGGACATAGCTGGGCAACGGCATGCTGTGCCGGTAGCCTATGTTGTACAGGGGCTGTCTTATGGTTTCAAAGTGGGTGACTATGATCGCACACACGAACTGGTGATAGACCCGCTGCTGGCCTCGACTTTTCTGGGTGGTAGTGGCAATGACAGTGCTGAGGATATTGCCCTGGATCGTATGGGCAACGTGTTCGTGACCGGGACGACATACTCCATGGATTTTCCCACCTCACCCCATGCCTATAACGGAGCTTACAACGGCGGCAGCAGCGACGTATTCATCGCCAAGCTAAATAGCGACCTGACTCAGTTGATGGCAGCCACCTATTTGGGCGCGAGTGGTGATGACACCGCCACTGGCATTACCATTGACGCCAGAGGTATGGTGTACGTGACGGGTTATACCTCATCTACTAATTTCCCCACCACCCGCGGTGCTTTTGACAGGAGCTTTAACAGCATAGGCAGCTACCGTGACGCCTTTGTCTCCAAGCTGGACAATAATCTGGGCAGGTTATCAGCCTCGACCTATTTGGGCAGCAACTATGGAGATGAAGCTTACGATATTTTTATGGCACCGGACGGCTCGGTCATCGTTACCGGACGCACCTATTCAGATTTTTTTCCGGTCACCGCCAGTGCCTACGATACCACCCTGAGCGGGACTTCCACCGACAGTTTTGTCACCCGATTGGATAATAAGTTGAGCACGTTACTGGCCTCTACCCTGCTGGGCGGTGAAGGCTATGACTGGGCTTATGCCGGTGCGGTGGATGGCGGCGGCAATATCTACATCACCGGCTGGACTGACTCGTCGGACTTCCCCACCACCCCTGGCGCATATGACCCAAGCTTTGGGTTGCGCACAGATGTGTTTGTATCAAAATTCAATTTTAATTTGACCACGCTCAGTGCATCCACCTATCTCGGCGGTATTGATCTGGAAGAAGGCCACGGCATTGCGGTAGATGGCACGGGCAATGTTTATGTGACTGGATTTACTTCCTCCACAGATTTCCCCACCACTGCGGGTGCCTACGACACCACCTTGGGCAATTTCGCCACCAATGCTTTCGTATCCAAACTGAACAACGGTTTGACGGCGCTCTCTGCTTCCACCTTCCTTGGCGGTAGCACGGATGATGAGGGGTACGGCTTGGCTTTGGATAGTGGTGGCAATGTCTATGTGTCAGGCCGTACGCAATCTGCAGATTTCCCCACTACAACGAGCGCTTACGACACCAGCTACAACGGCAGTTGGGATGTCTTTCTATCCAAGCTGAACAATGGACTGAGCAGCCTGCTGGCCTCCACTTACCTGGGCGGGTCGGTGGATGACGTTACTTACAATTTGGTGCTGGATGGCAACAGCAATGTTTATACCGCCGGCAAGACCAGCTCCAGCAATTTCCCCACCACACCCGGCGCATATGACACCACGCTGGGTTACGCCGATGCTTTTGTATCCAAGCTGGGTAGTGGGCTGTAGCAACAAACCACCCCCTGCGTCGCAGGGGGTATTTCTTACCCGTTTAATTTAAGGAGGAATATCATGAAATGCACTTCATCGAACATCCGATTCTTTCCAGGCGCCTGCCTATTACTTGCCTTGTTCTGCACCCCAGCCTGGGGCGCTGGAGGGGGTGGCCCTGCACCCGGCAGTCTGGATGGCACTTTTGGCAGTGGCGGCAAGGTCATTACGGATTTGGGGAATGCCTATGAGGTCGGCACCGGGGTTGCAGTACAGACCGACGGGAAAATTATTGTCGTGGGCAGTGTCAGCGCTTCCAATACATTCGACATTGACCTGGCCGTGGTCCGTTATACCGCAGCGGGTATTTTGGATGGTGACTTTGGCACCAACGGTGTGACGATCATCCCGCTAGGCGCAACATATAGCCCAAAGTGTAGTGTCGTGATTCAGAGTAATGGCGGAATCATTGTTGGCTGCAGCTCCTCCAGCAATAGCTCCACCTTTAGTTCCACCATAAACCGGCTTACTTCAACCGGTGTAGTTGATTCCAGCTTTGGGTCAAATGGGGTTGCCACCACGAACATCAATATACAAGGCATCGGGCTGCAAGGCGATCAGATCATCATAGGCGGGACTTACGCTGCCGGAAATGGATCGGATTACGATTTCGCCGCCGCTCGCTACACGCCGAGTGGGGTGCTTGATACCAGCTTTGGAACGAATGGCTTGGCAACCGCCGATTTCAACTCCACGCTCGACTACGCCCTGGCTATGGCGATGGGGCCGAACAATGAAATCGTGGTTTCCGGTTTCAGCTACCAGAGCGGCACCGGCGAAGACTTCGCTATTGCACGGTTTACCTCCAACGGCGTACTGGATACCAGCTTTGATGGTGACGGCAAGATCACCACCAACTTTGGCACCACCCAAATACCCGCCACAGGCGAGCGTGCTTACGCCGTAGCGGTGCAAACTGACGGCAAAATTGTCGCCGCTGGCAGTTCGACTGGCGAGGTAATTGCGCTGGCCCGCTACAAAGCAAGCGGCGGCTTGGATACCTCTTTTGACCGCGACGGAAAAGTGACGACCGCCATCAACAATGGGGCAAGGGCGAACGCGGTCGTTATTCAGCCGGATGGCAAGATCGTGGTGGGTGGGTTAGCCACCGTGATTGTGAGCGATGCGGGAGGCAATCACTACCTGAACGATTTCGCGCTGGTGCGCTATACCTCAACCGGAGGGCGCGACAGCGGGTTCGGTAACAAGGGAGTAGTCACCACCCAATTTACTGGACGTTACGCTCAAGTAAATGCGCTTGCACTGCAGACGAATGGCAAGATCATTGCAGCCGGGCAGAGCTATGGCGATTTTTCTGTGGCGCGGTATAACCCATAAATGAATAGAGGTAACTTTTCCGCAATCAACAGATAAAAGGAGCATTAAAATGTTAAAGTACAAATGCGGTTTTTATATTTTTGCTATTTTGTTTGCCTTCATCGTCAGTCCATCTCAAGGACTGGCCGCTGCCGCCGCGCCCAAAGCCAAGATCATCGTGGCTAAGAGCGGCGGCAATTACACCACCATTACCGCAGCATTGAATGCCATTACACCCAGCGCTAGCAATCCCTACATTATTGAAGTGTGGCCGGGAACCTATGCCGAAAATATCACCATGAAAAGCTATGTGACACTACAAGGTTCTGGGACGAGCGTGACAGTAATACGTTCTCCCACGACGGCGGGGTATCTCGTCAACGTGATTGAAATCGGAAGCCTGACAGGAGTAAGTATCGCAGGCTTTACTATTACTGGATCCGGTGGTTATGGTGCGGGTATTAACATATCCACAGGTGCTTCGTCGGTTAGTATTCGCAATAACACCATTACCGGGAATATTTTTGGAGGGATTACTACTCGAAGCCCTACCACTATCATGGACAACACCATCACAAGCAATGGGAACGATGGCATTTCTTTCGATAGTGCTCAGACTATAAGAGATAACATCATTTCCAATAATGGCAGCGACGGCATTGATTGCTATACCCCAGACAGCGAAGTAATCATTACTGGCAATACTATCTCCGGCAATTCGATACACGGGGTGCAGTGCAATGTTGCTTCTATGACTTTTACCAATAATACGGTTACAGGCAATGGCGGCACTACAGGGTCTTATTACGCCGTCCAGCTATATAGCAAGAATGGCATGATTAGCGGCAATAAGATTACCGACAACAAAGGTCACGGCATCGAAACAGGCTCTTGGTGGGGAGGGCTGGTTACTGTTACTGACAACAAGATCACCGGCAATGGTGGAACAGGCATATTTGATAATCCGGGCATGGTGATACTGCATAACAATATTACCAATAATGGATTAGATGTTAGTGCCAATAATTTATCCAGCATCAGCTTTAATGTTTTTGATACCACCGCAGGTGTAGTCAAAGGCGCATATAACCTGAAATCCGATGCTACTCCCTGGCCATAAATTTCAAAATGAAGTCCCCCGGCTTTGCCGGGGGGTTAGCGGGTAACTACAATTAGCATAAGGAAGCATTGCATGATGTAGAATAGGAGTTGCATTAAAGCAATAAAAGGGAGGGATAAATGCAATGTTTAACCGGCAAGCTGTTTTACAAACGCTGAAATGCGGCAACGATCAATACCCCACCATACTGGAAGAAAAATTTCCCCATGTGCTGACAAAAATTCTGGCGCTATGGGGCACCCCTGAACTAGATGTGTATGTAGCCGACTTGCTTCAACCCAATGGCCGTAGTGGCGGCAGGCTGGATCGCGATGGTTTCCCGCCTGGCGCAGCGGCAGAAATTTTCAAGCTGGGCATGTTGCACAGAAAAAAATAATCAGTCGCGTGGCTGAACCTGGACTCATATTAGAAAGAAAATAGGAGACCCAAATGGCAGCTCAACCCGAAATTACCAACATGGCATTGTTCTGCGATTTCGAGAACGTGGCGCTGGGGGTGCGCGATGCCAAATACGCGCAATTCGATATCAAGAAAGTGTTGGAACGCCTGCTGCTCAAGGGCAGCATCGTCGTCAAAAAAGCCTATTGCGACTGGGATCGCTACAAGGAATTCAAGGCCACCATGCACGAAGCAGCCTTTGAGCTGATCGAGATTCCGCATGTACGCCAGTCGGGCAAAAACTCAGCCGACATCCGCATGGTGGTGGACGCACTCGACCTCTGCTATACCAAAGCCCATGTGGATACCTTTGTCATCATCAGCGGCGACTCGGATTTTTCGCCATTGGTTTCCAAGCTGCGCGAGAACAACAAATACGTAATCGGCATCGGTGTCAAAGACTCGACCTCAGATTTGCTGCGCGCCAACTGCGACGAATTTATTTATTACGACGATCTGGTGCGTGCGCAGGAAGCGAAACAAAAACGCACCGAGAAAAAAACACCAGTAAAAACCGCAGCAGGAAAAACCAAACCATCGCCCATAAAAAGTGAAGACGATAAACGTCAGGAAGCACTCGATTTCATAGTCGAGACGGTGGAAGCCTTGATCACTGAGCGCGGCTCGGATGAAAAAATCTGGGGCTCCATGGTCAAGACCACCATGCAGCGCCGCAAGCCAGGCTTTGCCGAATCGTATTACGGCTATCGCTCGTTCAAGGAGCTAGTCGAAGATGCGCAGAAACGCAAACTGTTAGTGGTAGTGCGGGATGAAAAGTCGGGGCAGTATACGATTAGGTTGCCAGCAGTTGATTGATTGTTGCGGAGGGAAGGCTGACAACAATAAGCGAGGCAAAACCGTCGGGGTTGCCCGACAGCAAGCCACTTTTTCTTGCGTCGCCAAGAAAAAGTAACCAAAAAGAAGGCGACCCCGGTTTACCGCCCTGCGTGTGTTGTTGGGGCTTCAGCCCCTTACAACCACGGCGTACTTCCTGCGGGTACTACGGGTTCCCTCGATCAGCCACAAGCAAGCGGGGCTGCGCAACTCGCCCTGGCGGGGCGCACACCCCGCGCCCCACTGCGGAGCTCAAACAGTGCTTGCCGAAATCTCCCGATGTATTCATTCACCCTTAGTGGCGCAAAAGGGGGAGGAAAAGCGAACGCCAAAACGGGTGGTCCTTGTAGCACCGGATGCCACATTACATACTACGCGGGCTGCGGGGTTACCTTGATTAGCACTTCACCTAAGATCAAAAAATCTTGACTTATGCCTAAAGAAGCGCATATGATATGGCCGTACAATGGTTTTGAGGTGTTGATGGGCATCAGTTACTGTTGATGAACATCAACAGTAACTGATGCCCATCATGCATTAATCTCAATACATTAGGTCGTACATAAGATGTGTATACTGTTGATCGTTAGGTATCCCGAGGTAATGTGAGATATCTCCAACAAGAACAACGGAGGTTGCTTGAGCATTTTAAATATTACAGTGGATACAGTGGCCGCATGTGCGGCTTTTTCTTTTTTTACGGAGTTAATTGAAAATGGGAGAATTCGTTATGCATAATCCTGCAGAACGGCTATGGGATAATGATATCGATCAAATCGAGAAACATTATATGGGTGGCTTGAGCGTAACAAGTTTACCTATTCGGAGGCCTGATGGCAGAGTGCCAAACCAAGGTAGTGTCGTAAAGCGGTATGTCGACATTAATCAAGTGGTAGCCAAGCCTAGTTGGTTTGCCGTTACTCTCAGTAATTGTAAGTGGGCTATAACTGGGCGGCCGAAATAATTACGTTGGTTTGGTGTGTAGAGTATATAAGCACCCGTCGGGTGTTTTTTTTTGAAAGTTAATCGTGAGTGATGATCAAAGTCCCATAACACAGGTTCTGAGTAGAGACATTCCGCAAGAATATGACACTCGCGCAAAGCTTGAGAATTATGCTTGCGATAAAGCGGATCGAGCTCCTTCGGAATTTTCGCAGACAGCCTATCTTTACTTTATAGCTCGTTATTTGGTTGTTGTGTACGAAGTATCTTTTGGTCAGATTCCCATTCAAGTGTGGAACGAATATCGGAATGCAATCGATCACCATATGCGCCACATCACAAAAAGGCTAAGTGACACAACTGACCATGTCAAAAAAATGGAAGGTCATATGCAGCGGGCAGTTTTAGATATATCCAAGATATTTGGTCACGACACTATGGATATGTTGAACAGTAACCTAGAGGGATTGCATAAACCATCGTTAATTATGATTGATAACGGTACCTTTCTTAGTAACCTTGAAAACAGCTTCGAGGATGCAAAATCTGCTTTCATTAATGCTAAGGTATTAGATGTAAGCTTGGGTGATGATGCCAAGCATAACAGTTCCATCATTGGCTTGTATTTGGATGCCGTATATAGTTTTACAGATATCCAGCGTACGATTCGTAATCGCCGCAACGACATTTCGGATGCGAAAGTTCGATATGATGCAATGCATAAAAAATCTGCATTAGAACACATAATAGAGGATCTAAAAGCCCACATAATTTGGGCTGGCATTACTGCTATAGTAGGCATTGCGGCTTATTTCTGGAAATAATCATTCATGTCTGTGGTAACCTTTTGAGAGCACAATTTGCGTAGAATTTTACGCGTCATCCAGCGCAATGCGTTACGCACATTGCGTACGTAGCACCTTTCCTTATCTCCCCTGTGCGCCGCCTCGATTAGTCGCAAGTAAGCGGAGGTTTAGGCGAGCACTGTTTGAGCTCCGCAGTGGGGCGCGGGGTGTGCGCCCCGCTAGGGCGAGTTGCGCAGCCCCGCTTGCTTGTGGCTGATCGAGGGTACCGCGAAGCGGCGACAAACCGGGGTCGCCTTCTTTTTGGTTGCTTTTTCTTGGCGACGCAAGAAAAAGTGACTAGCCGCCGGGCTACCCCCGGCTTTACTTCTCGCATGAATGCTACTTCGTTAGCACATTAATTAACTTCCGCCATCTCCACCATCCCCAGATAAACCACCCCTTCCTCTATCTTCACCGGATAAGCGCGTGCGCACCCTACATCCGGCGCTACTGCATTGCCGTCCTCAAGGCTGATGTTCCAGTTATGCAGCGGGCAGGCGACTTTTTTTCCGAATACGATACCCTGCGATAGTGGCCCGCCCTTATGCGGGCATTTGTCGCGCAGTGCGAAGATTTCGTTATCTGCGGTGCGAAACAGGGCAATGTCGCCCTGCGCTGTGGTGACCACGCGTGCGCCCAGCGGCGGAATTTCGTCGACGGTGGAAACCTTGTGCCAAGTGTTCATGATGTTGTCCTGTTATTAAATTGAGAGTATTTCAAATTCACGCGCGCGCACGTTGTCTTTTTTCCACGGGTCTTTTTCATCCTGCAAGGCGTACAGCAAGCGCGCGTGGAGTGCCTTGCGGTTGGCGGCATCTTCTACGACACGTTGCTTGATGTATTCCAGGCCCACGCGTTCGACGTAATGCACAGTGCGATCCAGATAGCGCGCTTCTTCGCGATAAAGCTGGAGGAAGGCCCCCGCATATTCCAATACTTCATCGTGGGTTTTTACTTTAACCAGGAATTGGGCGACCACGGTCTTGATGCCGCCATTGCCCGCCACATAAATTTCCCAACCGGAATCCACACCAATCACGCCGACATCCTTGATGCCAGATTCGGCACAATTGCGCGGGCAACCGGAGACAGCAATTTTCACTTTATGGGGCGCATACATTTTCCATAATGCGCGTTCCAGGTCTATGCCCATTTGTGTGGAATCCTGCACACCAAAGCGACACCATTCGCTGCCGACACAGGTTTTAACAGTGCGCAGCGCCTTGGCATAAGCATGGCCGGAAGGCATGTCCAGATCGGCCCAGACCTTGGGTAAGTCTTCTTTTTTAACACCCAGCAAATCAATGCGCTGACCACCAGTAACTTTAACAGTTGGTATGTTGTATTTATCCACCACATCAGCGATGCGGCGTAAATCCTTGGCCGTGGTCACGCCACCGAACATGCGCGGGATGACGGAATAGGTGCCATCTTTTTGAATGTTGGCATGCGCCCGTTCGTTGATGAAACGCGATTGCGGATCATCCTGCGCGATGCGTGGATGCGCACACAGCACATAGTAATTGAGCGCCGGGCGGCAACTGGCGCAGCCATTCGGTGTATTCCATTCCAGCGTTTGCATGATTTGCGGAATGCTGATCAGCGTCTGCGCGAAAATAGCTTGCCGCACTTGCTCGTGGGTCAGTTCGGTGCAGCCGCACATCGGTTTAGTGGCATTCAGTGTCGGCGTATATGCACCGCCGACCGTAGAGGCCAGCAGTTGTTCTACCAGGCCCGTGCAGGAGCCGCAGGAAGACGAAGCCTTGGTATGTTTGCGCACATCTTCCAGAGTGAACAAACCTTTTTCCTTGATAGCCTTGACGATCACGCCTTTGCATACCCCATTGCAGCCGCACACTTCCATCGTGTCCGGCATGGCGGCTGCGCTGCTCTGGCCTTGATGGCCTATATCGCCCAGATGCGATTGGCCAAACATCAGATGATCGCGAATTTCGGCGACGTTTTTGCCATCTCGTATCATCTGAAAATACCACGAGCCATCCTTGGTGTCGCCATACATGACTGCGCCTATCAGCTTGTCGGCCTGGATCACCAGTTTTTTGTATATCCCGCCCGCGACGTCGTGCAGCACAATCTGGTCAGTCTGGTCATTGCCGGTGAAATCGCCCGCAGAAAATAAATCTATGCCGGTGACTTTGAGTTTGGTAGACATGACCGAACCCTGATAGCGCGCGATGCCCATGCGTGCCAGATGATTAGCGCACACCTTGGCTTGCTCGAATAGCGGCGCTACTAATCCATAGGTAACCCCTCGATGAGCCACGCATTCGCCCACCGCATAAATGCTGGGATCAAAAGTTTGCATGGTGTCGTTGACCACAATGCCACGATTGCAATGGATGCCAGCGGATTCAGCTAAGGCGGTGTTGGGGCGTATGCCAACGGCCATGACCACTAGATCGGCGGGAATTTCTGTTCCGTCTTTGAAGCGGATTGCAGTTACGCGGTTGCTACTCGCCCCTTCCCCTTCAGGGGGAAGGTTGGGATGGAGGTGGGGTATGTCAGCTCCATTCAACCCATCCCCACCCCGCCCCTCCCCTTGAAGGGGAGGGAGTGTGCTGGTCCCGACGATCCGTTCAGTCTGTTTCTCCAGCAAAAATTTCAGTCCCTTGGCTTCCAGAGAAGTTTGCAGCATCTTGGCTGAATTCAGGTCGAGCTGCCGTTCCATGAGCCACGGCATGATATGCACCACAGTCACATCCATGCCCCTGAGCGCCAAGCCATTGGCTGCTTCCAGACCGAGCAGCCCCCCGCCGATAACGACCGCGTGCTTGTATTTTGCAGCAGCGGCGATCATGGCATTGGTGTCCTGAATATCGCGGTAGCCAATCACGCCTTCTAAATCTTTGCCCGGTACAGGCAGGATGAAAGGGTTGGAACCCGTGGCCAACAGCAGCCGGTCATATTCCGCCTCGGTGCCATCATCGGCATAAACAATTTTTTTATTGCGATCTATGCGCACCACTTTTTTGTTCAGATGCAGAGTGATGTTGTTTTGTTGATACCACTCCAGATCATTCAGGATGATGTCTTGTATACCTTGTTCACCGGCCAGCACTGGCGATAACATGATGCGGTTGTAGTTAGGATGTGGCTCGGCACCGAACACCGTCATGTCATACAAATCCGGCTCCAGCTTGATCAGTTCTTCCAGCGTGCGTACGCCCGCCATGCCATTTCCCACCATTACCAATTTCATTTTTGTCATTGTTCTACTCCTGAATAAAATTTTTCATGCTGCCTGTTGCTGGATAATTTGTTCCCGCATTTGCCCGGCCATTTCCGCAAATTTCACCACTTTGCCAATCACCACAATAGCCGGACTGGAAAAATCGAGCGCGGCCACCAGACCCGCCAGTTGTTCCAGCGTGGTCACCAACTGCCGTTGCTGCGGCAACGTGCCATGCTGAATTGCCGCCGCTGGCGTGGTGGCGGGCAGACCATGTTGCATTAATTGTTGCGTGATGCGCGCCAGATTGCCCATGCCCATGTATATCACCAGAGTGGTGCCGGTGGCCGCGAGCGCGCGCCAGTCCGGCTCCTTTTCATCCTGGGTATGGCCGGTGATAAAGGTCACGCCGTGAGTGTAATTTCTATGCGTCAGCGGAATATTCAACGACGCCGGAACCGCCATGCCGGAGGTAATGCCGCTGATGATGGATACTTCGATACCTGCTTGCTGCAAGGCCAGCAACTCTTCGCCGCCACGCCCGAACATGAAAGGATCGCCGCCCTTGATGCGCGCGATTGTTTTTCCTGCGCGGGCCAGTGCAATCATTTTTTTGTGTATGAAAGCCTGCGGTGTAGAGCGGCAACCGCCGCGCTTGCCCACATGAATGACGGGCACATCCGCGCGCGCGAATTGTAGAATTTCGGAATTGACCAGATCATCCAGCAAAATGACATCGGCCAGGCCTATCGTGCGCACTGCGCCCAAGGTAAGCAAATCCAAATGGCCCGGCCCTGCGCCTATTAAATAAACCTGGCCTTGCTTCACCCCGATTTTTTTCATGCGGGCACCATATAAATGGATTTGCTTGCAGCCAGGGTAATAGCCTGGCTCATGTCGGCGACATAGCCGCTGCCATACAAACAGCAGGCCAGTTGGCTGACAATGGGTTGCGGGATGGCGATTTCTTTGGCAATGACCCGGCTGATCCAATTGGCAGTGGTAATCGCATCCATTGCATCCGGCAAAGCAGGCAGGCGCACCGTGCCTTCTTCCGCTTCAAACAAGACGCGGCTATCCCCTTCATTGAAAAATTCCAGTTGCGGCCTGCGCTTGGGGTTGGCATAGGGCTCGCCTTCCGTGCCGCGCAGCAACAAGGCGCGCGCGCCGCTGGCGCTAAGAAATTCGCGCATCTTGACCACGTATTCGGGGTGCGACACACTGACCACGCGCAAACTGCCCGCCGTAAACGGGTCCAGCAGCTTGATCAGAGAATGCGCGCTGTTGCGCACACCTAGACGCTCGCGCAAAGTCAGCAAGGCGGCCAGACCAGGGCACAACGTAACTGTCGGCAAGAAGGCCAGCCCGCGCTCGTTGAGATGATTTTCTGCCTGGCGCAAATTAACGCAGGGCAGAATGCCGAATTCACGCAAAACACTGGCGGTGGTTACCCGACCATTGCCTTGCAACGTACCATGCAGCAATACCGGTATGCCACAATCGCGCAGCAACAGCGCCAGCAACGGCAGCAAATTGGCTTGCCGTCGCGCACCATTGTAGCTGGGCAAGACCACCGGCAAATAAGGCGTGCCCGGCATGGGCAAAGTATATGTGCGCTCTGCCAGCGCGGTGTAAAAGCCCAGCATTTCGGTGGCTGATTCTGATTTCATGCGCAACGCCAGCACAATCGCACCCAGCTCCAGATCAGACACGCCATCATCCAGCATGGCCGAAAATAATTGGTAGGCTTCGTCTTCTTGCAGATCAGAAGCGCTTTGTGAGCCACGTCCTATGCGCTTGATGAAATCCGAATAGCTCATATTGCCGCCTCCGCACTAAGTGCGCGCAGTTGAGTAATGTCGCTATGTATAATTTCTTGCATGGTTTTTGCTCAGTTATCGTAAACAGTAATTAGCAATACCTGTGCCACCCCCTCAAGTGTGATTTAATCAAGCAGTTAGGGCAAAGCACGGGAGTAGGGGAAAATATTACGCGAGATAAAAGTGCATCAACTCAGGCAAGCGCCTGTAATTGGTGCATCATGCAGACAGGAGAGTAGCCGTGTGGGAAACAAATTTAATGGTGTTAGAGGTGGCATTTCTGCTGATCGCTACGCTGTATTCCATTACCGGGCATGGTGGCGCATCGGGTTATATCGCTGTCATGGCGTTGCTCGGTGTGGCTCCGCAGGAAATGAAACCGATTGCGCTGAGCTTGAATATCATCGTGTCCGTGGTGGCCACGATACAGTTTTATGGCGCGGGACATTTCCGGCGTGAATTATTTTTGCCTTTTATATTGGGCTCGCTGCCATTGGCCATGCTGGGCGGTTATCTGCAATTGCCCGTACCCTGGTTTAATGCACTGATGGGGCTGGTGCTTATTTTTGCTGCGCTGCGTATTTTTTTCCGGCCTGTGCAAACTTCGAAAGAAAATGCTCCGGCATGGGGCATTGCCTGTGTGGTCGGCGCAGCCATCGGCCTGCTATCCGGCTTGATCGGCGTAGGCGGTGGAATTTTTCTGACACCCTTGTTGCTGTTGCTGGGTTGGGCCAATCCCAAACAAGCGGCAGCAGTTTCTGCCCCTTTTATTCTGCTCAACTCAATTGCAGGATTGGCCGGTTTCAGTATGCAGGCGACACACAGCTTACCCCCCAGTACCATCTGGCTGGCGCTGCCGGTATTAGTGGGCGGTTTAGTGGGCTCATATCTGGGTAGTCGTTCATTGGCGATGCGCAGTATTTCTGGCGTACTGAGCGCGGTGTTGCTGATTGCTGGGGCCAAGTTACTCTATGTCTAACATCTTGGGATTGGCAGGCTACTCCGGCAGCGGTAAAACCACGCTGCTGGAAAAACTCATTCCGCTGCTGGTGGCCCAAGGGTTGCGCATTGCCGTAGTCAAACGTGCGCACCATGATTTTGATATAGACCAGCCGGGCAAAGATAGCTACCGCCAGCGCAAGGCGGGGGCGAGCGAAGTGCTGATTACCTCGGCCCACCGATGGGCGCTGATGCACGAATTGCAAAATGAAACCGAACCGACACTGGAAGAATGTTGCGCGCATTTGACTCCCTGCGATCTGGTACTGGTGGAAGGCTACAAGCACGCAGACATTCCCAAGCTGGAAGTGCATCGCAGCAGCGCTGGCCATGAATATTTATATCCTGGCGATACGCGTATCATCGCTGTAGTCACGGATAAGATAACTCCGCTGCCCCTGCCTGTGCTGGACCTGAACGCACCGCAAGCAGTGGCGGCATTTATAATCACGCATTACGCATTAGCAGGAACAGCATGAACATTACAGTGCTTTACTTTGGGCGTCCGGCAGAAAACCTGAAGGTTAGGCAGGAGCTAGCCGACATTCCAAATGCCACTGCTACCTTGGCCGATTTGCTGGCATGGTTGCGCTTGCGTGGAGAAAACTGGCAACACGAATTAGGAGAAGGTCGGATACGCTGTGCGATCAATCAGGAATTTTCCCCTGCGACAGCAAGCCTCAAAGAGCAAGATGAAGTGGCGATTTTTTCGCCCATTTCTGGTGGATGAAATGAACATCTCCATTCAACAGCACGATTTCGATGTCTCGACCGAGCTCAATGCACTGCGCGCCAGCAACAAGAACGTCGGTGCGCTGGTCAGCTTCGTCGGCTTGGTGCGGGATTTTAACGGTGACGATCCCATCGAAAACCTGACCCTGGAACATTATCCTGGCATGAGTGAAAAAGCG
>JAUSKS010000250.1 GCA_030646595.1 Gallionellaceae bacterium
AAAACCCGTAGCAAGCAAAGTTTCATAAGTTGACGCGCTGCATCTCCATCGACTTTCATAGCCGCCAGGACCTATCGGAAAGGCCTCAGTGCCATCTGGCGCGATAACCGCGTAATACATACTGGGGCGATCCTCCCTTCTATCTTCGCCTCCTGTTTTGCGGAGCGGTCGAGTAAGGTATCGTCCATTTTTGTCCTCAAGGTCATATTTCTTTTCATCCGCCTCACCAAAAGGTAAGCCTAAAAAATTCATATCTGGCGATCTTGAATAGACCAGAATGTAGTCTTTCTCATTCACAAGGCTATTGGTGCCTTGTCCAGTTGGTGTTCCAGTCGCACGCGCAATCTGGCCTTTGAAGTTTTCTTCCCCAAACACCTCATCCATCAGCAGCCGCAGGTTATGCACCTCATGGTCGTCGATGCTGACGAAAATCACGCCGTCCTCTTTCAGCAGGTTGCGCGCCAGAAACAGGCGCGGGTACATCATGTTCAGCCAGTTGGAATGGTAGCGTCCGCTGGTGTCCTTGTTGGTGCTGGTCGCAGTTCCATCCTCGCCCAATTGCCCGGTGTAGCGCAGGTATTCGTCCAGCCCTTCGCGGAAGTTGTCGGGGTAGATAAATTCGTTGCCGGTGTTGTAGGGCGGGTCGATGTAGATCATCTTGACCTTGCCGTGGTAGGGCTTCTGCAACAGCTTGAGCACTTCCAGATTGTCGCCCTCGATGATGAGGTTTTCGCTGCTGTCCCAGTTGACGCTTTCCGCAGGCTGCGGGCGCAAGGTGGCGACGCTCGGCACTTGCACGTTGCGGAACGCATCGCGCTTGCCCGCCCAGGTGAGGCCGTAGCGTTCCGGGCTGGTGTCGATATGCTCGCCCAGCGCCGCTTGCAGCTTGGCAAAATCCACGCGGCCTTCGCTGAAGATTTGCGGCGCAGTATCGCGCAGTTGGCTGATTAGCGCATCTGTCATATCCGCCGAAGTCAGTGGCAAACGTTCCGGCGTATTCGCGGCTTGAGTTTTTTTATCGTTCACGGCGGCCTTCTCTATTCACAGACCAAAATCAATTTGAGTTGGCCATTGGTTTATGAAACCCGTTTGTTATATTTATCCGGCATGACGGCATCCCGAATAATACCGCCAAACCCCTCCCACAGACCATGCCATCTTGAAGCCGCAATTCTCGACCACCTCGACTTCTTTTTACGTTCGTCAAAAATCAAAAGGGTGCAATAAACATCGCCACCTGACTGTGGCAGATTTTAAATCCGTTGTGTCTCGCTAATTGACCGGCTTATTTATTGTGGATACAATAAAACATGAAAATTACCTTCGATCCGAAGAAAAACGCCGACAATATTCGTGAGAGGCAGTTGTCGTTTGATGAGGTTTCGAAGCTGGAATGGTCGAACGCTGTGATCCTTGAGGATGTGCGCAGAGATTATGGTGAGCGCCGATTCCGTGTTTTTGGGCACATTAAAGAACGCCTTTATGCTGTTGTGTTTACGCCTCGTGAGGATACGGTACACATCATCAGTTTTAGAAAGGCCAACAGTCGAGAGGTGAAACAATATGGCTAAATTAGCAAAGCACCAGAATTCCGCAGCAATACTGGACGATGAGAATCCGGAGTGGACGGCAGAGGATTTTTCCAAGGCGCGTCCTGCATCGGAGGTGTTGCCTGAAATCTTCCCCAAGGCCGTTGCTGATGCCATGCTTAAACGAGGCAGGCCACATAAAGAGGTTACGAAGGCTCCTGTCAATATACGTCTGTCCCCTGATGTGGTCGATGCATTCCGTGCGACAGGTAAAGGCTGGCAAACTCGCGTAGATGAAGCGTTGAAAGATTGGCTTAAGTCTCATAAGCCAGCATCAAGCCACTGAAAATGTCGCTTCCCAGTACCCAGATTCAACTCGGCACACATTTCAGACGCACACTATCCAGCCATTCAGTTCAAAACAGGCTTGTCACGCAAACCGATGATGCCATTATTCCACGGCATTGGCATATGGTGGCCTCATTTTCCAGATACTCATTCACGCATGTCCAATTCATCCGAAGTCGTGAAGGAGAAGTGATGCTTACGGGCGTGGATTAAATAATCCGTGCCCCCTTTACATCCATACACCCGCCCCCTGCAACGAATGGAAACGTCAAGCCAAAATCAAGCCGCCCGACGCTGGATTGCCGGTTCGATTTCCGGCCAAGTAGTCCGTTGCGCCAGGCGAAGTTCATAATCGCTTTGCAAATCCAGCCAGATTTCCGGCGATACGCCGAGATATTTGCCGAGGCGTAGCGCGGTATCTGCGGTGATGGCGCGCTTGCTGTTGACGATTTCACTGATGCGGTTGGGCGGCACGGTGATATCGCGAGCCAGCCCGTTGATGCTGATGCCCAGCTGCTTCATGAAATCTTCCAGGAGAATTTCGCCGGGCGGTATAAGGGATTAAAGGTGGTAAATCAATTTACATGCCTGAGCGGATTCGCGAATCATATGCTTACAACAGCACCACCAGCGTGGATGAGCTCCGCCATTATGCGCAGGATGCAAGCAAGAGCATGGCCGAAATCGAAAAAATTACAGGGCCTGAAGTGAATGTGGATTACGAAGCCAGTGGCGTGATCGTTATGTAATGGGCTGCATATTCTGGGGCAACGTGAACACTGATTCTGGGCGAACGTGATAGCGGGCAGCCTTCAAGAATGCAATGCACGCAGTGCTGCATCGGGTTCCTTTTCAACTATCGTCAGCAATGCTGCCGCAGCCCCCGTAGGGTGACGACGATGCTGCTCCCAGTTTCTGAGGGTCGCAACCTTAACACCGATTAGTTGTGCAAATTCGCTCTGGCTCAAGCCAACTTTGGCACGAATGGACTTGGCATCAGGAGCGCTGATCTCCCTGGTTCTCCCAGGCGCAAGTTCGCCACGGCGAATAGCCGCAGCTTCTTTCAGGCTTTGCTTGAGGTCTTCAAAAAGTGTTTTGTCCATCGCCTATAACTCCTTTACAAGTTTGCGCAAAATCGCGGTTTCTTTGTCAGTCAGGTTGTCCTTGACACTTTTTGGATAGGCAACGAGCATCAACAGTTGGTCATCTTCGGTAAGCCAGTAATAGATCGCCCGTATGCCACCGCTCTTGCCTGTTCCCGCCCGCTTCCAGCGAAGCTTGCGGATTCCGCCACCGTCTCTAACTAGATCACCCGCATCCGGACGCTTGACTAACTCCTCCTGCAACTTCGAGTATTCGTCATCGTCCAGCAACGCAGTGATCATTCGTGTGAATGTCGGTGTCTCAATAAAAACCATAAGCTGACTATACGCCAATGGCGTATCTAATCAAGAGGGCATCCACCTATGGGTGTAATCAAAAGTGCTGGTAAAGCCACCTCGCAACTGCACACCATGCGAGTTGAATAACTCACCCGCAAGCGGCTGGTTGGTTATCCGTGGGAACGATAACCCAAACCCCTCCCGGGGCATCCCTTTGTCAGGGGAGGAGCGGAAGAGATGATGGCTTGGCTCTCCCCCTGACAAGGGGGAGTTGGAGGTGGTTTGAAGTTTTAATTTGCGAGGAAGGGAGAACACAATTCCAAAGAATCGTGCCCTGCATTATCACTTGCCTTTTCTGCTTATCGCCTCGACCACCGCCTCGCCCATTCCGGCGGGCGATTTTGCCACTACCACACCGGCCGCTTCCAACGCGGCCATCTTGTCCGATGCCAGGCCCTTGCCTCCGGCGATGATCGCGCCGGCATGGCCCATGCGCTTGCCCTTGGGCGCGGTCTGTCCGGCGATGTAGCCGGCCACCGGCTTAGTGACGTGGCTCTTGATGTATTCCGCCGCCGCTTCTTCGCGATTGCCGCCGATTTCGCCGACCATGATGATCGCCTCGGTCTCGGGGTCGTCCTGGAACATCTTCAGGCAGTCGATGAAATCCAGCCCCTTGATCGGGTCACCGCCGATGCCGATGCAGGTGGATTGTCCCAGGCCGAGCCGGGTGGTCTGGAACACCGCTTCGTAGGTAAGCGTGCCGGAACGCGACACCACGCCGACCTTGCCTTTTTTGTGGATGAAGCCGGGCATGATGCCGATTTTGCATTCATCCGGGGTGATGATGCCGGGACAGTTTGGGCCGATCAATATCGCATCGTTGGCTTTGAGCGCAGCCTTGACATTGAGCATGTCCAGCACCGGAATGCCTTCGGTGATGCAGACGATCACCCTTATTCCGGCATCTGCCGCCTCCATGATGCCGTCCGCAGCGAAACCGGGCGGCACGTAGATCATCGTGGCATCTGCGCCGGTGGCACGCACCGCATCGCGCATGGTGTCGAAGACTGGCAGGCCGAGGTGAGTCTGCCCGCCCTTGCCCGGCGTCACGCCGCCGACCATCTTTGTGCCGTAAGCGATGGCCTGTTCGGAGTGGAATGTACCCTGCTTGCCGGTGAAACCCTGGCACAGGACTTTAGTATTTTTGTTTACGAGAACGCTCATGGGGAAATCCTTAATGTTTATTGTAGGGTGCGCTGTGCGCACCATGGTGCGTGGAACGCACCCTACGTTTGTTGCACTGCGGCCACCGCACGTTTGGCCGCGTCGGTCATGTCGCTGGCGGAGATCACGCCGACGCCGCTCTCGGCCAGCATCTTCTGCCCCAGTTCGACGTTGGTGCCTTCGAGGCGCACGATCACCGGCACTTTCACGCCGACGTCCTTGACTGCGGCGATGATGCCCGCAGCGATGATGTCGCAGCGCATGATGCCGCCGAAGATGTTGACCAGCACCGCCTTGACGTTGCTGTCG
>JAUSKS010000261.1 GCA_030646595.1 Gallionellaceae bacterium
TAAAGGGTTGTAACTGGTACCGGGTGCCTCGGCCACTTGTATAGCGGCAGAATGGGCTAATTGATTGGCTTTGCCGGTGACAAAATTAGCAAAGGAAAGCAAAGGATTTAATTTATTCTGACCATTGAGCGCAGTAGACAAAGGCGGCAAGCTGACTATGGGCATTTCCTTGTTTACGGCAGCGGGTTTGTCGGCATGGATCACGGCAGACTTTTTTCCTATCCGCAACTGAAAAGCGGGTGGCGCGGAGAAAAAAGGGATGGCGCGTTTGGAAATTTCCGGTAAAAACCGCTCTTGCACCAATTTCAGCACAAAACTATTGGGGGCGGTCAGCGTAATTTGGTCGTCTTTAATTTCGAAGACCAGGGGCTTGATCCAGGAATTGAATTGTTGTGGTGGCAGGCTGCTTTCAAAAAAATGAAGACAGGAATCCCACAAAGTTTTATCCGGCATAGTTTTCTGAATGACAGCGCAAAAATCTGAAGCGCATTCTACAGCGAAGAGCAAAAGTTATCCACAGCCACCAAGGCTGGCCTTACTAAAATAAACTTGACATAACTCCCCGGAACCATTGTAATAGCGGGTTTCCAAACGAGAAGTACTATCTTAAGGGCATCAACATGAAACGCACATACCAACCCTCCGTTACCAAAAGAAAACGTACCCACGGATTTCTGGTGCGCATGAAAACAAAAGGCGGCCGGGCAGTTATTGCGGCTCGCCGAGCCAAAGGCCGTGTACGCCTTGCCGCTTGAAGCCAAGCCATCTTACCCCGGGCAGTCCTTACCTCGGTGTCGCCGCATCCGGCAACGCACAGAGTTTGAACAGGCGTTTCTTACTCCGGGCATAAGCAACAAGTGGTTTACTATCCATGTACGGAAAAATGATAGTGGCAAGGCCCGGCTGGGAGTCATTGCCAGCAAGCGCTATCTGCCCACAGCAGTGGCCCGGAATTTTGCCAAGCGCTTGATGCGGGAAGTATTCCGGCGTAATTTCCCAGCGGCCAGTGCGCTGGATGTGGTGATTAAAACCAGGCGGCACTTCCAGCCTGCCATGGCAGTTGAAGGACGAACAGCCTTGGTTCAGTTGCTACACACAGTCCAGATGTAATGCGTCAGCTTTTGATCCGGCTAATTGGTGCTTATCAATATTTATTTAGCCCGTTCATGACGCCAGCTTGTCGCTTCACCCCAACCTGCTCCCAATATGCTCGCGAGGTTATTGCAAAGCATGGTGCTTGGCGTGGTACATGGTTGAGCATCCGACGGCTTATACGCTGCAACCCTTGGCATCCGGGCGGTTACGACCCCGCCCCTTAGATATAGATAGGTTAAAGCATAATGATGGATTTTCAACGACTGTTTTTATTTCTGATTTTTTTCTTTTCTTGTTTTCTATTGTGGGACGGGTGGCAGCGCACACAACTTCCGCCGGCACCGCTAGCACAGTCCGCTACACCCAGCGCGCCCCGCGCTGAGTCGGGTGTTCCCGTTGCGGCGAGCAATGCCGGTGGCAGCCCTGATGCGACTGCAGTGGTGGGGCTGCCCAAAATCCAGGCGGGACAAAAAATCACGGTAAAAACAGATTGGCTAGTTGCCGAAATTAGCACCGCAGGCGGTGATCTGCGCCGTCTGGAATTCTTGCAGCACCATGATGCGAAAGACAAGAACAAACCCTTCGTGTTGTTGCAGGAACAAGCAGCACATACGTATATCGCCCAAACCGGTTTGTTAGGCGCGGGCTTACCCACACATAATTCATTATTTACGGCATCTGCCAGTGAATATCAATTGGCACAAGGCAAAGATACCGTAGAAGTGCGCTTGCTCGCCACCGATATAACCACTGCCAAGGTCAGCAAAGTCTATGTATTTCATCGTGGTAGCTATGTGATAGATGTAGGCTATGAAATTGAAAACAACGGGGCCGACGCGTTAAATCCCGCTGCCTATTTTCAGCTGGTACGCGATAAAACTCCCCCCGAAGGCGATTCCAAGCTGGTGCCTACGTACACTGGACCAGCTATCTATACAGAGCAGGAAAAGTTTCAGAAAGTGGATTTTTCGGATATTGAAAAAAACAAGGCCAAACACCCTAAAAGCGCAGATAACGGGTGGGTGGGCATACTGCAACATTATTTCGTCGCGGCATGGTTACCCAAAAACCAGGCGCAGCGCGAGTTTTATACCAAGCATCTGGAAAATGATCTTTATTCAGCAGGCGTCATTGTACCGGTAGCGACGGTCGCCCCCGGGCACAGCGCGACGGTCATTGTGCCGCTATATGCCGGGCCGGCACAGGCGTCCTTGAACGAAATTGCTCCCGGGCTGGGATTGACGGTGGACTATGGCTGGTTGACGGTCATTGCCACACCGATATTCTGGTTGCTGTCCTTCTTGCATGGTTGGGTACATAACTGGGGCGTGGCCATTATTCTGTTGACGGTGCTGATCAAGCTGGCTTTCTTTCCGCTGTCGGCAGCCAGCTATCGCTCTATGGGGAAAATGCGCGTAGTTGCGCCCAAGCTGGAGAAAATAAAGCAACAGTACGGCGATGATAGAGAACGGCTGCACAAAGCCATGATGGAGTTGTACAAGACCGAAAAAATCAACCCCTTGGGCGGATGTTTACCGGTCATTATCCAGATACCGGTGTTTATTGCGCTGTATTGGTCTATTCTGGCCAGCGTGGAATTGCGCTACGCGCCGTTTTTCGGCTGGATTACCGATTTGTCGGCGACGGATCCCTACTATGTGCTGCCAGTGATTATGGGCATCAGCATGTACATTCAGAGCAAGTTGAATCCCACTCCGCCGGACCCATTGCAAGCCAAGCTGATGCAAATCATGCCCATCATGTTCAGCGCAGTTTTCTTCTTTTTCCCCGCTGGACTGGTGTTGTACTCCATTGTAAACAACGTGCTGTCCATCGCACAGCAATGGTATATCACACGCGGCTTAGAAGCCGAAGCCAAGGGTGTGCCCAAAGCCCGATAATATAGCCGCGATCGCCACTGCGTCAGGGGCGGGCGGCATAGGCGTGGTCAGGGTGTCCGGCAGCAAGTTGTCTGTGCTGGCCGCCGCCATTTTGGGGCAAACGCCGCTACCGCGGCGGGCAACGCTGGTTCCCTTTCTTGATGCCCAGGGCCAGATCATAGATCAGGGCATCGCACTGTTTTTCCCCGCTCCCCAATCCTATACCGGCGAAGACGTGCTCGAGTTGCAAGGGCATGGCGGCGCAGCAGTGCTGCAACTGGTATTGCAACGCTGTCTGGAGCTGGGCGCGCGGCTGGCACAGCCGGGGGAATTCACCCAGCGCGCTTTTCTTAATGACAAACTGGACTTGGCACAAGCGGAAAGCGTGGCTGATTTGATCGCAGCCACAACCAGCCAAGCCGCACGTAGCGCCATGCGCTCGTTGCAAGGAGATTTTTCTGCGGCCATTCACGGACTGGTGTCAAAGCTGGTCAGGCTACGCATGCTGGTCGAAGCCATGCTGGATTTTCCTGAGGAAGAAGTCGACCTGCCCAACCTCAACCAGCGCGATGCTCAGCTAGCCAGCCTGCGCCAGGAGTTACAGCATATTCTCACGCTCGCGCAACAAGGCAGCCTGTTGCGCGAGGGCGCACATATTGTGCTGGCAGGGCAGCCCAATGTGGGTAAATCCAGCCTGCTTAACCGCTTGAGCGGAGAAGAGGTGGCGCTGGTCAGCGAAACGCCAGGCACCACACGCGATGTAATCCGTCAGGCTATCCAGATAGATGGCGTACCTTTGCATATCATGGATACCGCAGGCTTGCGCTCCTCACAGGATGCAGTGGAGCAGATGGGCATGCAACGCACCCGCAGCATGCTGCAAAAAGCCGATGCCATCCTGATTTTGCTGGATGCCAGCCGCGGTATGAGCGCAGATGACCAGAAAATCCTCGATGAACTGCCTCCCGACATTCCACGCCTGCACATTCATAACAAGATAGACCTGCTCGCCCAGCCCGCACGAGTGGAGCAGCACGACGGCCAACAGCACATTTATCTATCCGCCAAGACCGGGGCGGGGCTGGAGTTGTTGCGCAATAAACTGCTGGAACTGCTGGGCTGGCATCATGAGGCGGGCGTGTTCATGGCGCGCGAGCGCCATGTGCGGGCATTGCAGATGGCGGCAGAGCATTTACAGCGCGCAATTGGGGTAGGGCAGCAAGCCGAGCTGTTCGCCGAAGAGCTGCGTCTGGCCCAAGAAGCGCTTAACTCCATCACCGGGGAATTCACCGCTGACGACCTGCTGGGCCAGATATTCAGTAATTTTTGCATAGGCAAATAAAGGGCACCTCTAAAAACTCAACCCCCGTCGCGATACTGCGTTGCTCACACCCTGCGGGTGCGAGAACCTCTTCGAGGCAAAAAACTACTCCTGACATATTAATATATGCGGCGTCGCAATTTTTTGCTCGCGCCTTGTATCGCTTAGGAGGTTGAGTTTTTAGAGGCACCCTAAGCCCCACGATTGTTTCACGTGAAACATTTTTACCGCGGCCTCAGTGTGAGGTATCATGCGCGACCTTAATGGTAAAAAACTGATGGAATTTCCCAAACAATTTGACGTGATCGTGGTCGGCGGCGGCCATGCCGGAACCGAGGCGGCGCTGGCCAGCGCGCGCATGGGGCGCGCCACGCTGTTATTGACCCACAATATCGAGACGCTGGGGCAAATGTCATGTAATCCTTCCATCGGTGGTATAGGCAAGGGCCATCTGGTTAAAGAAATAGACGCCTTGGGCGGGGCCATGGCCGCAGCCACCGATGAAGCGGGCATTCAGTTCCGTATCCTCAATGCTTCCAAAGGCCCGGCGGTACGCGCCACGCGCGCCCAGGCGGATCGGGCGCTGTACAAGCAAGCGATACGCAGCCGTTTGGAAAACCAGCCCAATCTGTGGTTGTTTCAGCAGGCGGTGGATGACTTGCTGGTTGAGGGCGACCGGGTAAGCGGCGTGATGACCCAATTGGGTTTGCGTTTTACCGCCAAAACTGTGGTGCTGACGACCGGTACTTTCTTGTCCGGGTTGATTCATATCGGACTATCCAATTATCAGGCGGGACGCGCGGGCGATCCGCCGGCAGTGAGTCTGGCCCATCGTTTGCGTGAGCTGAAATTGCCCGTGGGCCGCTTGAAAACCGGCACCCCGCCGCGCATAGACGGGCGCACCATCAATTATTCTGTGATGACCGAGCAGCCCGGCGATACCCCTATTCCCGTATTTTCCTTCATGGGCCGGGCGCAACAACACCCACCACAACTGCCATGCTGGATTACCCATACCAACCTGCGCACACATGACATTATCCGTAGCGGCCTGGACCGCTCGCCCCTGTTTACCGGCGTGATCGAGGGAGTGGGCCCACGCTATTGCCCGTCCATAGAAGACAAGATTACGCGCTTTGCTGATAAGGACGCGCATCAGATTTTTCTGG
>JAUSKS010000265.1 GCA_030646595.1 Gallionellaceae bacterium
GTAAAGACGATGTATACCAGCAAGGTGGCAAAAGTAATCACGGCAAACCACGGGCTGTATTTGACCAATAGAATAGCGGCTACCAGACCGATTTCCAGCAGCGTGGGCAGAATATTAAACAGCAGAAAGGTCAGCAAAAAACTGATGCCGCGTGTGCCACGTTCAATGTCGCGCGATACGCCGCCAGTTTGCCGGTCCAGATGGAAGCGCAGGCTGAGGCTGTGCAGATGGGTGAATACCTGGAGGGCGACACGACGCATGGCGCGCTGCGTGACCTTGGCGAATACTGCGTCCCGCAATTCGCCGAACAGCGTGCTGAATAAACGCATCAGGCCGTAAGCGACAATCAGGAACACGGGTATTAACAGCATGGCGGTGGGCTTGTTCATCGCATCCACGATTTCTTTCAGCACCAGCGGCACAGCCACATTGGCCAGCTTGGCCAGAATCAGCAAGATGATCGCCAGCGCGACGCGGCCCTTGAATTCCATCAAATAAGGCAACAACGTGCGCACGGTGGTCCATTCACTGCGCAGTGATTGTTGGGAGGTAGAGTGGGGTGTAGCAGAGCGATGACGCATGGTAGGTGCTAAATTAAGTAGTACACATTATAGCGGGTTGGGAACTACAAAGATTAAGACATCGTGTGCTATATATCATCATAGCCCCGCGCATAGCCAATCACGCCGGTTAAGAAACGCACACTTGCATAGCTGATACGCATCAGCAATCGTGTCACCCAGCCATGTTCGCGCCATACCGAATGAGAAACTGGACGACAGTTATGCTCAATTTCCTGCATCAAGCTGCTGTGCAAGGCGGTGGCGAATTGCGCATCGCGTACCACCAAATTGGCTTCACGCGCCAGCCACAGGCTGAAAGGATCAATATTGGATGAGCCCACCGTTGACCAATAACCATCTATCACCGCGACCTTGGCATGCATGAAGCTGGCGTGATATTCGTATATCTCCATGCCAGCTTCCAGTAATTGTCCATAGAGCGCCAGCGTGGCGTAGTGTTGCAAACGGTATTCCACCTGGCCTTGCAGCAACAACACCACGCGCACTCCACGACGTCGCGCATGCAACAAGGCATGACGCAGGCGTCGGCCCGGCAGGAAATAGGCATTGGCAATAATAATATCGTGTTGCGCATCGGCAATGGCCTGTAAATAGGCTTGCTCTATGTCGCGTCGGTGGCCCAAATTATCCCGCACCAGAAAAATTACGTTGCGTGGTTTGGAATGTTGAGGGGCAGACAAGGAGGGGGCATGTTCGCGGTGCCGCCTGAGATTAGCCCAGGATACCAATGTCCATAAGCGCCGCATGGCAGTATATATCTGCGCAACCACTTCGCCTTCCACCAGCACCGTATAATCCAGGCGCGGAGCCGTCACCGCGCCGCCGGGTATATCATCATTGATATTGATACCGCTGACGAAAGCCATGCGTTGATCTATCACGGTCAGCTTGCGATGCAAACGACGCAAATGATAGCGGCGCAAGCTGAAGCGGCCCACTTCCTTGCGAAACCATAACACCTCCACCTTGGCCGCACGCAACTCATCCACCCAGGTCTGCGGCAAATCGGCAGCACCAAAACCATCCAGCAGTAAATGCACCGCCACCTTGCGCTGCGCTGCCCGTTGCAAGGCATCGGAAACAGCGCGGCCAGTGCCGTCGGTAGCAAAAATATACGTTTCCAGATAGATCGACTGGGTGGCACTGTCTATGGCGGCAATCAGGCGCGGGAAATATTCCTCACCATTGCGCAGCAGGGTCAGCGTATGTCCGTCAATTTGATGGGTGCTGCTCATGGCAGGGTCAGCCGGGTAGAAAGCGCTGCGTGATCCGAAATTTTATTCCACGGATAATGGGCATGCACTTCGCTGTGCTGCACACTCAACCCGCGCACATAAATGCGATCCATGCGCAGCAGTGGCATGCTCACCGGATAGCTGCGCGCCAGCTTGCCGTGGCTGACTTCAAACGCCTCATGCAATTGCAGTTCATGCGCCAACAGGCGGCTGGCCTGATTGCTCCAGTCATTAAAATCGCCGGCGATAATGAGTGGGGCAGAGTCTGGCACTTTTTCCTTGACCCGTGCCACCAGTGCGTTGAATTGCTTGCTTCGCCCACGTGCAGACAGACCGAAGTGGACGCACATGCAATGCAACACGGGATTCAACTCTGCTCCGTCTATCGCAGGCACAGCGATTTCACAATGCAGCAGGCCGCGATCCTCATAACGGTGGGCAGAAATATCCTGGTTATCCCAGCTTAAAATCGGATAACGGCTTAGCACAGCATTGCCGTGGTGTCCTTCATCATAGACTGCGTTTTTGCCATAAACATGATGGGGCCATATCTGCTCCGCCAGAAATTCATATTGCGGTTGTTTAGGGTAGTTTCGATAGCGCCGCGCATCCAGACTGTTCTCCCCCTGCACTTCCTGCAAGAACACAATATCGGCATTGAGTTCACGCAGCCGCTCGCGCAACTCATGCAGCACCACGCGCTGGTTGAAATGGGAAAATCCCTTGTGGATATTGTAGGTGGCGATGGTTAACGTGGTCATGGAGGGTATTCTACCTAAGCCGGACAAGCCGGAATCAATAAGTTGATTTTCGTAGGGCGGGTACGCTGTTCTGCCCACGCGGATTGCTACCAGTGTATTTCCCTCCCTCTGCAAGGGGGAGGGTTAGGGTGGGGGTAGAAGCGTACATTTTTCGCTGCATTTTTTGTAGCGAGAAAACAAAAATCAAAACCAACTTCGCCGGGGGCAGCCCGGCAACTGGTCACTTTTTCTTGCGTCGCCAAGAAAAAGTAACCAAAAAGAAGGCGACCCCGGTTTGCCGCCCTTCGGGTTCCCTCGATCAGCCGCAAGCAAGCGGGGCTGCGCAACTCGCCCTGGCGGGGCGCACAAACCGCGCCCCACTGCGGAGCTCAAACAGTGCTCGCCTAAACCTCCGCTTACTTGCGGCTGATCGAGGCGGCGCACAGGGGATGAAAAGCGAAAACCATAAGTTCATAGTAGTGGGCACATAGTGCCCACCTACTAATCTACTTATCTTGATCTGGGATGAGTTGTAGTTGCTCAACTTTATTGAATACACGTTGAAAATTTCTTTTGAACTCCGCAATGCTGCCTGATAGTTCCATGACGGTGATTAGTTTGGTTAAATGCCGGTCAAGATGGGGGATACCAATTTCAGGTGTTAAATGTTGATGGTGTCGATGTCTCCTTATGCCGTTTCCATCCTTCGGATTTTTTTTACGAAGCTCGTCAAGAACACCTTGTGGCATTTGTTTATAGACATATTCGTTAGTAAATTTCCCTAAATATTGTGGCCGTTTTAATGATTGAGGGTCGTAATCCCATTTATGTAGTCTAAACACCTCTTGGTAATATTTCCTTGGAAATCTGGCTTGCCATTTTAGAAAGTCTTCTTGAATGTAGGCCTGCAAAATACGCTGTAGCTCATCCTTCTCCCGGTCATATTGATATCCCGTCGCTTCGTCTATAAGAGCGGTTATGCCGACTTTAGCAAGTGCACGAATAATTGCCGTAGATCGAATCACAATCTTTAATTGAGATTCGACCAGTACGCCACCATCGTCATTTGCTTTCAGATACAACTCACAAATCATAGGAATTAGTTCCGCATCATATCCAGCGGCGAGGGTTCCATTTGTATGAACATAGCGTACGGGTCTGCATTTTTCACGCAGTTCATCGTCTACATATTGAAGCAGGTTTGATGCGCCAATTATTGAAGGAAAACCATCCTGTCGTTTTTCGCCTTTCCGTGGCCTGTCAAAAGCGGAGAAAAGGCTTGTTTGGGAAATTACACGCTTACCGTTTGATAGGACTGCGCAAGCAACTTCTGCATCTGCAATAGTTAGAATACCTCGGTGTGTCGCTTGAAATATTTCTTCTCCCTTTCGCATCACAGAAACATTATGTTTGGTCACAGATGATGTCAAAGAAGTTTTACCTGTTGTTTTCATTGTTTACCTCGCTCAATAATGGTCACGTGAATATATTAAAGTCACGTGACCTCTTTGTCAATAGTAATTTGGGGTATAGGTAACCCGGTAGGATGAGTATCTTGTTGTCCACCTTACGAAGTTTGGATTTTTGGTTTTCGCTTTTCATCCCCTGTGCGCCGCCTCGATCAGCCGCAAGTAAGCGGGGGTTTAGGCGAGCACTGTTTGAGCTCCGCAGTGGGGCGCGGTTTGTGCGCCCCGCCAGGGCGAGTTGCGCAGCCCCGCTTGCTTGTGGCTGACCGAGGGAACCGCGCAGCGGCGGCAAACCGGGGTCGCCTTCTTTTTGGTTACTTTTTCTTGGCGACGAAAGAAAAAGTGACCAGCTGCCGGGCTGCCCCCGGCGAAGTTTCCTTTAGGTTTTTCTCGCTACAAAAAATGCAGCAAAAAATGTACGCTTCTACCCTCTCCCTAACCCTCTCCCCAAGGGAGAGGGAATCCCCACATCCAATTTCGCAATAAACTTCTCCAACTCCTTCGGCAACGGCGCCACCAAGCGCAACGCTTCCCCCGTGATGGGATGAACCAATGCAATCGAGTAGGCATGCAGGAACATGCGCTTCAAGCCCTGCTTGGCCAATTCCTTATTACGGGCAAAGTCACCGTATTTGTCATCACCCGCAATCGGAAAACCCAGATGAGCAAGATGCACGCGTATCTGGTGCGTGCGGCCAGTCTTGAGTTGCGCTTCGAGCAGGCTGTATCCTGCCCAGCTTTGCTGCAATGCGAATACTGTGTGCGATTCCTGCCCGTCTTCGCGCACCATCACGCGCCGTTCACCATCCGCGCGGGTAAATTTGTGCAGCGGAAATTTGACGTGTTGTTTGACGTTTTTCCAGGAGCCTATGGCCAAGGTCAGATAGCGCTTGTCGGTTTTCCCATCGCGCATTTGTTCGTGCAGCGCAGTCAGCGCGGAGCGCTTTTTGGCCAGCAGTAATACTCCTGAGGTTTCGCGATCCAGCCGGTGTACCAGTTCCAGAAACTTGGCTTGTGGACGTGCGCTGCGCAGTTGTTCGATGACGCCAAAGCTGACGCCGCTGCCGCCATGCACCGCCACACCACAGGGCTTATCAATCGCCAACAGCGCATCGTCCTCATACAGGATGGGAAATTCCAGCGCCGGGACATAATCTCGCGGCGGCTGCTCGGCCACGCGCACCGGGGGAATGCGTACCTGGTCGCCCAGTTGCAAGCGATAAGTCTGATCCACGCGTTTTTTATTGACCCGTATTTCGCCACTGCGCAGGATGCGGTAGATGTGACTCTTGGGCACACCTTTGAGATGTTTGCACAAAAAATTGTCTATGCGCTGCTCGCAGCTGCCTTCGTCAATCTCGGCCCAGGTTACAGAATCTTTGCGTAAATCGTTCATTTTGCTTATACTTCGCCCTAACGCGTGTAGGCTAACGGATATCGGGATGTCAATTCCCCGTAGCGTGGGCAGGCAAAATCGCCGCCACCCCGTCCCCACCGCAGTCCGGTTAATGTCACTCACCGGCAGAAGCAGTGATGGTAATTGATTTGCGCGCTCTAGGCACCCAGAACTTTGGGCACCTGTGGATTTTAGCGTGTCGCCCTATAATTAATAATGTCGGCGGCACTTGATTAATAAATAACCAGTTAACGAGAACACTATTGTGAACAACCGTCGCTATTGCAATACCGATTGCCCGACCCTTATTCATTTTCTCGCGCGCGGCTAGCCGCGTGTAGCCTGGTTCTGCCCGTGTCTGAGCGCGGGAGAAAAATATAATGAAACGCATGTTATTCAATGCGACACAAGCGGAGGAACTCCGTGTCGCCATTGTTGACGGTCAGAAACTGATAGACCTAGACATTGAATCCGCTGGTAAAGAACAACGCAAAAGCAACATCTACAAAGCTGTTATCACCCGCATCGAGCCCAGCCTGGAAGCGGCTTTCGTCGAATACGGCGGCACCCGCCACGGTTTCTTGCCGTTCAAGGAAGTCTCCCCCAACTACTATCTCAACGGCAGCGGCTCTCGTCCCAGCATTAAAGAAGCTTTGCGCGAAGGCCAGGAATTATTGGTGCAGGTGGAAAAGGACGAACGCGGCAACAAGGGCGCGGCGCTCACCACTTATATCAGCCTGGCTGGCCGCTATATTGTCTTGATGCCGAACAACCCCAGCGGTGGCGGCGTTTCGCGCCGCATCGAGGGCGAGGACCGCGACGAGCTGCGCGATACCATGGACAAGCTGACGATTCCGGCCGGCATGAGCATCATCGGCCGCACCGCGGGTATCGGGCGCACGATCGAGGAACTGCAGTGGGACCTGAACTACCTGCTGCAGCTCTGGCACGCGATCGAGGACGCTTCCGGATCACAAAAAGGCGCGTTCCTGATCTACCAGGAGGGGAGCCTGGTCATTCGCGCCATCCGCGATTATTTCCAACCGGACATCGGCGAGCTCCTGATCGATACCGACGCGATCTACGAGCAGGCGCGCCAATTCATGGCACATGTCATGCCCGACAACGTTTCACGGGTGAAGCGTTATCACGACGATGTACCGCTGTTTTCGCGCTTCCA
>JAUSKS010000268.1 GCA_030646595.1 Gallionellaceae bacterium
ACAAAAAATTGCTCCTTACATAGCTATCCTATGCGGCGTCGCAATTTTTTGCTCGCGCCTTGTCTCGCTTAGGATTTTGAATTTTTAGAGGCGCCCTTAATAAGCTATACATAGCGCAACTGTATCGCTCACACCTTCCACAACCTACACCACCAGTCCGGTTCTACCGGAACGGGCAGTTCGGGTAAATCGCACCACTTGCGGTGTGGCAAATAGTAGATACACTCCTGACAGCGCTGGATGGTGCCATCTATATCCACCGGTCTAGGCGCGAAACCACCAATGTCGAGACGGCTAATAACATCCTCACGATCAAGTCGACCCAGCTCGTCGAGGATGGCTTGAAATTCGATATGCGTCCGCGGAAAAGGCTCAAGCATGGTCTGCAACCCACCCTCCAACAGTACGCCTATGCGCAGGCGCAACAAGTTGAGTCCGGCGCGATCGAGTACCGACCAGTCCAGCACGGGGTTCCCCTGTGGTTTCTTATAGAGCAGCAGCATGGCGATGGGATCGAAGGGGAGGTGCAGCAAGGGGAAATACGGTACACGCAGCCAGTAGAAATCACGTTCGCCGATCTGCAACTGCACCTTACCGATGTTATTGTCGGAATTGTTGCCGGAATTATTGTCAGAATTGTGTCGGGCGTAACCCATGGCTGCCAGTAAAGGATACAAATCAAGCGCGCCGCCAAACAGGGGAAGCACTGCCTTAAGCACTGCCGCAGCGTCCACCGCACCGATGAGGTAGTAATCCAACACACTCCGCTGTGCAAGATCGACAAGTATGCCAGCGCTCACATATTCATCCCCTTGAATAGCATCCTTCAACACACCTTTCAGTTGCAGCGACATGCCCGCTTTGCGGGTGAGTTCCATCAGCTTGTTGACCAAGGTAGCCCAGATGGAATAACTCTGTTCCATAGGAGACAATTCCAATTTATTCTGCTCGACCTTGCTGCGGACAACCTGCGCGCGAGCGACCGTCCCTGCGTCAATAACGGTGACATCTCGATGTCGGATGAGCAGAATCAGCACACGGTTGGAGCCGGACAATCGCAGAGCAAAAATATCCTCCTTGCTCATCGGTATCACCACAGCCTGCAACCCGCCGAGCGCAGATATGAGCACATTCAACTCAGTGCGCTGAACGCTGGATAACTCGTCTGGCATCAGCACAGCGCGTGTCAGCAGTCCGAGTTGAGCCGCATCAAGTGGAGCATGCGGTGGCGTCCCCTGAACGCGCTGCACCATATTTTTCTCGTCACTGACATCAACCAGCGCCGCACAACTCTCCTCCTGCCCGTTGGCAAGCACTGCATCGAGTTCGCGGGTGTACACGGTAGTATCGAAGCGGCCAGGCTCGGATACGGTCTTATTTTGCATCATCGCTCTCCTTTCGCCCTAAATCCGCCATAACCTGCACTACCAATTGGGCGCAACTGGCAAGGCCAGTTCCGGCAGGTCACACCACTTGCGATGCAGCAGGTAGTACATGCACTCCCGGCAACGCATTTGCTCTGCGCCATAAGTTTGACTAAATCAAACTGGCCAGCACTAATCCTTGCACATCGTCACGCTCCAATTCCTGCAAGGCAGCCAGCAGCACCCTGTAACTCTTCGCTGTTTTGCGGAACCAGCTCGGTTTGCGTCTGCAATCCGTTCGTCAGCATTCTGGCGATATCAGCGCGGAACCCGTTTTCCTGGTTTTGCATCACGGGTTATTCCGATTTGTGGTCAAAATAATATTCTACCTCCATCCCATCCTTCCCCCTTGCAGCGGGGGGGGGGGGGAGGATGGGATGGGGGGTAGAACCGAACATTTCACTCTGAGTTAAACCACAAATATATCTTCTTCCGTCCACGTCGGCGCGGCGCTTTTCGTTGCCATGGTCAGATCGATATAGCCTTTGCGGTTAAGACCTTCTGGCAATTCGTTGGGGATACCCATCACGGTGTGGGTTTTAAATACGGTGCCGGGTGCAAGATCGAAGAATGGAAACTCCGGCTCGGTACAGCCGATACAGGGCATGCCCGCACGCGTTTTGGAGGATTGGCGATTCCACAGAATGCGATTGCAAGGCGAATGGGTAAACGCGCCGCGACAACCTAGGTCATAGAAAAGACAGCCTTTGCGCTGGCCAAATTTTGTGGCCGAAACTTTATAGGCAAAATGCATATTGCGTGTGCAGCCAGTTTGCGTGAAGCTGGAGAAAAATGTTTTGGGCCGCTGCAAATCATCCAGATCTATATCCGCCATACGCCCGGTCGCAACCGCGATCACGATTTGGGTAATCCAGTCTGGGTGGGCCGGGCAACCGGGAATATTAATGACCGGTAAGCCTGCTTTGGATATAAATTCAGTGCCGAGGAAACCGCCGTGAGTGCGCTTCAGAAATTGCAGGCCTTCAGAGTCGCTGGGATTTGGCGCAGCAGCGGGGATACCGCCCCAAGTGGCGCAATCGCCGATGGCCACCACAAATTGCGCTGCATCGCATAGTTCTCGCACCCAGTCTTTCATCGGTCGGCCAGCAAAGCGATTCCACTGGCCGGTACCATTCGGTGCGTTGACCACTGTTCCTTCAAACACAAAAATATCGAGTGGAGTTGCACCGGAGATGCAGTCGCGCAACAGTTTCTGCAAGTTGTCTCCCAACTCCATGCCAAGCGAGGGATGCCACAGAATGTTGATGCCGAAGTCGGTGACCAGATCACAGGCACTGGGTTCTTCCGCATTGAGAAAGGACATGGTGTTACCTGAACAAGCGCCGCCCTGCAACCAAAGTAAGTTGGCCATTGTGCTCTTCCTGTGTTATTCAACTCCACTGTATAACGCTCAATTTTAATGCGCAAGTGCTTTGTTTGCTCTAGGTAAAATCTACATCAAGTCTAAGATAAATTATTTTGCATTAGCTATTCAGTAAAGCCATAATGACGTGATGGACAAAATTTTGAATGCAGGGACACCTTCACTCACCTAAATAAATTCCATGCGCGTGGCTATTACCGATACCGTGAGCAAGCCTAGAAACCCTTCTGCAGAAGATGGTTTGCATGGTGGTGACTCTGCCGTGCTCACAACGGCTTCAAGTATTTCCAAATTACGCTTACCTCCCATACTCGGCAGTTTTGAAATCTGTGGTTTCGGATTCGCTGGCTTGTTGCTGTGGATCATGGTCGCCCCCGGACTACATGCAGCACTGAGTACGCAAGCCTTATCGTTGTGGATACCGCTTACCCTCATTGCCATTATCAGTAATCGGCAAATCAGCGCGATGGCTGCAGCATGGCCGGGCATGTCGGGCGGCACGCCCAATTATGTCAGCCGTTTGTTCAAACACAACGTGCTGGGCCGTTACGCTGCCTGGTCTTATTTTCAAGGACGGGTTGCCGTGCTGGCAATCAGCGCTACGCTGTTTGCCAATATTCTGCTGGAAAATTTGCATATACTCGGCGTTGATTTGCCGCAGTGGCCGCTTAAGCTGATACTGATCGGCCTCGTCTTCATCATCGCTTTTGCCGGAACGCGCGCACTGAGCATACTGCAATCCACCTTCGCCCTGCCCGCCTTGGGTTTGCTGTTGCTGTTTTGTGTGCAGGGCATGCTTTGGTTAAGTGTTACCCCGCACAGCCCAAGTCTATTAGCGCAACACCACGGGGGTTTTGATGTCATCCAATGGGCGCAATGGTTTTTTGTGGCGACCTATGCCGCTTATGCCATGGAGACCGCTTCTGCCTTTGCCGCCGAGAGCCGTCGGCCCACCTGCATCTTGCGTTCGCTGAAAGCGGCTGCTTATGTCATGCCGCTGGTCTTCATAGCCGGATCGTGGGTATTGATGCGCTTGTCTGTCGTTTCTGATGGTGCTGCTGATGGTCATGTCTATCAAACTCTGTGGTCTGCGGCACTGCCATTTTGGGGGGAATATGCTCACTTGCTGGTGATCATTCTGATCCTGTCTGCTTGTTTGTATAGTGCCGCCACCGCCTGTGCCAGCGCCCCGCGCATCCTGTATCAGCTCGCTCAGGACGGGAGTGCCGCGCCGCTCTTTGGCCTCGCCTCACGGCAAGGCGTGGCCGGGCCAGCTCTGGTGCTGACCTTGCTGGTCGCGTGCGTGTTTGTGCTATGGGGTGATTTGACGCGCATGCTGGTCATCGCCAGTAGCGGTTACTTTGCCACCTTCATCCTCATGCATTGGGGCTTGTGGCGCAATCGCGGTGTAACTTATGTGTATGGGGCAGGATGGGCCTTGCTCTTTTTCATAGGCGAGATTGTCATTTTTGTGGTGGGTGGAATCGCCTGGGGCTGGCTGGATGTTTTGATCGGCTTGCTTTTTCCGGTTGTCATCATGGGCATGGATAACTTGATTCGCCGTTATCCCATCCTACTTGCCAACCCGGTTTGGTGGGAGCAGTTTTACCGCAGCAAACTTTACCAAAAAGCAGGTTCTGGGTGGGCGGCGCAGGTCATGATGATCATTTTTATCGTGTGCGCCACCACCACCATAGGCTGGAATGTCAGTAACGGGTTTGATACCCTGGCTGACCCGACTGCGCGCCTGAATTTAACCGCCATTTTTGCCATGGCCGTGGTCTTTCTCGGTGTAGCCGTGGCCTGCTGGATTACCCTGCCGCAACTGGTCTCTATCAATACTGCACGCGAACAAGCTGCATCAGAGGCGCATCATCTATTTGTCATGGCGCTGGATGCCATTCTGTTTCTGGATAAACGCGGTACGATACACAACGCCAACCCGGCGGCGCAAAAAATATTTGGCATGGATACCGTCGCATTGACCGGTCGTCCCCTGGAAGAGTTTTTAAATGGTATTAAAGGATTACCCTCCACTTGGGCATTGCTCGGCGGCAAGACACTAAAGCAAGGCGGCCAGCAGGTTGTGGAAATATCCATGTCGCCCTTCTCGGTAGACGGGGTGGAAAAATACGCGGTGATGCTGCATGACATCACCGAACGCAAACGCTACGAAACCCGGCTGGCCGACTCAGCCAAAGAACTGGAGCGCAAGAACGCAGCATTGGAAGTTTCTTCTCAGCAACTCATTGCACTCAATAACGAGCTGGCAAAAAAGACCGCAGAGAATGAATCATTTTTGTACGCGGTCTCGCATGATCTGCGCTCACCGCTGGTCAATCTGCAAGGCTTCAGTCAGGAACTGAAAGACATCGCGGTGGATTTGAGTGCGCTGCTGGAGCAAGACCCGTGCCCCCCGCAGATTCGAGAACCCGGATTGAAGTTGGTCAATACCACCATGAAGGAAGCACTGCATTTTATTCAGGCCGGTGTTACCCGTCTGTCCAATCTGATCGATGCCTTGCTGCATGTGTCGCGCGTCGGACGCGTCGAATATCACTTTCAGATGGTCGACTTAAATCCCGTGGTGCAGCGTATCGTGGATTCCATGAATTCCATTATCAACCAACGCTCGGCGCACGTAACCGTGCATACCTTGCCCCCGGCATGGGGTGACAGCGGCGCACTGGAACAGATTTTTGCCAACCTGATCGGCAATGCCTTGAATTATCTGGATGCGGCACGTGCGGGGGTCATCGAGATTGGTCATATTGCGGAACAATCAACACCCGTTCAATCAACCCCAGCCATGAATACCTATTATGTGAAAGACAACGGCCTGGGTATGTCAGACTTGGCGAAAAGTAAACTGTTCCAGGTGTTCCAGCGTTTTCACCCAAAAGCGGCAAAAGGAGAAGGTGTCGGACTGACCTTGACCAAGCGTATGATAGAGCGACATAAGGGAACCATTACGGTGGAATCCAGCGAGGGAGTGGGGACCACCTGGTTTATTACCTTGCCGTGTGCGAATCCCGAAACGGATGCTACTAGCACCTGACCTGTTCCTTCCCCCTTACAGAGGGGGAGAGCAAAGCGAGGGGGCTTTAGGATGGGGGTAGAGCGGTGGGGATGCAGCGTTTCTACCCCCACCCTAGCCCTCCCCCTGCAAGGGGGAGGGGGAGGGAAATGGATTATCTAGAATAAAAAGAGAGGGCAAGATGATACAAAAATCGTTGGTCATTCTTCTGGTAGACGATGATGACGGACATAGCAAGCTGGTAGAAATGAATTTAAAACGCGCCGGCATCGTCAATGAATTCGTTCGCGCCAGGGATGGCGAAGAAGCACTGGATTACGTATTTTCAAGAAAGAAATACGCCGACCACCCCTTGCCGCAGATATTGTTGATCCTGCTGGACATCAATATGCACCAACTTAACGGGGTGGAAACCCTGCGCCAGATCAAAGCAGATGATGTCCTCAAGAACATCCCCGTGATCATGCTGACGACCACCGACGACCCGCACGAAGTGCAGCGATGTTACGATCTCGGTTGCAACGTCTACATCACCAAACCGGTGGAATATGACCAATTCGCTGAAGCCATCCAGCGTCTCGGTTTGTTCCTGCAAGTCATCGCCTTGCCACAGAATAATTCAGGAGTACCCGCACATGGCTAACAGCAAACAGGAAACCATATTGGTCGTTGAAGACGACGAAGCCGTCGCCCGCCTGGAACAGAAACATCTTGAACGCGCCGGCTACACGGTAGTTACGGTGCAAGAAGCGGAACAAGCGACGAATCGCATCCGGCAAGGCGGCATTGATTTGGTGGTGCTGGATTATCTGTTGCCTGGCGGCAGCACTGGCCTGGATTTTTACAAGGAACTCAAAACAGCAGGCATGGATCTGCCAGTCATTATTGTGACCGGTTATAGCGAGGAAGCGACCGTTATTGCGGCACTGCGCGCTGGCGTACGCGACTTTGTCACCAAATCACAACAGTACCTTGACTATCTGCCCGAAGCAGTGGAACGCATATTGATTCAGGAAAGAATGAAGCATGCTTTGGCTCAATCCAGCTCGCTCCTGCGCTCCACGCTGGAGGCAACGGCGGATGGCATTCTGGTGGTGGATACCCGCGGCCAGATCGCCGACTTCAATGCCCGCTTTGTGGAAATGTGGCAGATACCTTATGAAATCCTGCAAGCCAGAGATGATGAGAAAGCCATCACCTTTGTCCTGGAACAATTAAAGCAGCCGGAAGAATTTCTGGACAAAGTTAAAGCACTTTATGCTGAGCCCATGGCGCAAAGCGTGGATACGCTGGAATTTAAAGATGGGCGCATCGTTGAACGATTTTCGCAACCACAGGTGCTGAAGGGTATGCCGGTTGGCAGGGTGTGGTCATTTCGTGATATCACCGACCGCAAGAAAGCGGAGGAACGATTGGGTTACATGGCGAATCATGATGCCTTGACCGGTCTGCCCAACCGC
>JAUSKS010000272.1 GCA_030646595.1 Gallionellaceae bacterium
GCAAAAAATCTGGATTTAGCGGCCGAATTAGGCTGGCCAGCGCATATCGCGGATGATTTATCGCTAACCATAAGCTTGAGTGGCAGCGTCGAACAATATCAAGGCCATCTAGTCCTGCTCAACGTCATGCCAGAACAGCAATCCATGAGACTGGAAGGCGACTTCGTTGGCAACCAGCAAGGATTAAAAATTGCCGCGCTAACCGGTACGGCATGGGGCGGGAACATAGGCGGAAATCTGGAATTGGCTTGGGACCAGGGACTTACCTTGCATACCCGCATGCAGGGCAGGCAACTCGATCCGGCAAAAATGACAGCCGGGTGGCAGGGAATAATCAATATAGATGTGAGTGGCAATCTGGTGTGGCCGCAGCATCAACCAGTGCAGGCAACAATCAATGCAAAACTTCTGGATAGCCGCCTGCATGGGCAAGTATTGCAAGGCGAAATAAGCGCGCAATATGTGAATGATGATCTACTTATTAATAATATATTGTTGCGCGGTCGAGGATTCGTTCTGCATGCGGCAGGCAAATTAAATCAGCGCGTCGCGATAAGCGCAAATATCACCGATCTGGCTTTATTGATGCCCGCTGCAACAGGCGCGCTTGATGTAAATGGCTGGGTGCGCTGGCGCAATGGACAGCTGGGTGGGGCAGCTATTGTTAACGGGCAACACCTGGCACTAAATGGTATACGCGTCAATGAAGGGAAGCTGGATATGCAGGTGGTGGAAGGAAAAACCGCGCGCCTGCACCTTGTCGCCAGCTTGCAACAAGTAGTCATGCATGATCGTTTTCAGGCTACAGCAGTTGTCATCAATGGTGATGGTACGCTGCTCAAGCATACTTACACTGCTGTGCTGCACTCCGAGCAGGCTGAAGCCAGTCTGGAAGGAGGGGGTTCTTACCAGCAAAAAAAATGGTACGGCCAGCTCACCCGGTTTTCCGGGCATGACAGCATAGGGCCATGGAATCTTGCTCAGCCAACCACACTGAGCATCAGCGCCAGCAATATTTCGCTGGCCTCTTTTATATTGACAGGCTTGCCGTCAGAACGGCTCGAATTAAGCGCTGAATTGGCGCGTGACATGGCAGAAATAACCGCAGGCGAGGTGCGGGCAACATGGAGTGAACTGAATCTGGCTCGCGCCAGTAATTGGCTGCAGGACATCCAATTTGCTGGTTCCAGCAGTGGGGCAGTCAGCCTGAATTTTGCAGCAGGACAGATGCGTACCCTACAGGGCACAACCACTATGGCGGGCACGATATTACGGCCAGGGTGGAGCATGAGCTTGCAGCGCAGCGAATTTAATCTGCACGGCGATCAGCAAGGCCTGCATGCAGAGATTGATTTACATCTGGATGATGGAGGCAACTTTAAGGGGAATTTGTCTGCCAGCCTACCCGCCCATCTGCAATGGCCCGATGCAGGAAAGTATGCGCTGGAATGGAACGCAATAGATTTGGCTCTTTTGCAACCGTGGCTGTCGAGCTCCAAACTATCCCCGGCCAGCACCTATGAAACCAGACTGCAAGGAAAATTTTCAGGCCGCGCTGCGGGCCATATTTTTTCTGGGCAGCGCTTTGATATGGAAGGTCGTGGGGAAATTGCCGAAAGTCTATTTCACTGGAGAAGCGATGGAGAAGTAAACGTCAATCTGCGCTCTGCGGAAATTGCATGGCAATGGAAAGAAATGCTGCATGCAGATTGGACGGTGGTGCTGGCGCAACTTGGACAAATCCACGGTGATTTTCAATTGCCCATTCCCGCGCGCTTTCCGTTGTTGCCTGAAAAAACGGGAGCGGTGCAGGCCTCTGTTATTGGGCAAGTGCAGGAGCATGGAACCATCACCACTTTATTTCCCGGATTGGTGCAGGAAAGTGAGGGGCAGCTGGATGTAGATCTCAAGGTAAGCGGTCAATGGCAAGCGCCACTATTGCAGGGAAAATTACAATTGAGCCAGGCAGCGGCCTATTTGCCGACGACGGGGATACACGTTAAAGATATGCAATTGAATGTCAGTCTGGAAAAAAATATTGTACGCATTGATTCTTTTCAGGCGAGTTCTGGCCCGGGTCGCATTCAAGGTACGGCGCTACTTACCATGCAGGGCACGAAAATCATCGCTTATCAGGGCACACTGGATGGTGAGCGATTTCAAACCGTCTATTTTCCCGAACTCCAGGTGTTAAGTTCTCCTCATCTCACCTTTAATGGATCCGCTGACAAGCTGGTGGTGCGCGGCGAGATACAACTTCCTGAGCTGCATATCATGGGGCCACAGGCTAATGCCGTCGTGCTGCCAAGCAAAGATGTGATAGTGGAAGGAACAGCAGAACCAGATTCTGCGTCGTCCCGGGTGCTGGATGCGCAGATAAAGATTGTATTAGGCGATGAGGTGACAGTACATGCCAAAGGAATGGATGCCAAACTAAGCGGTAGCCTGGATCTGGTCATGGCCAGCCTGGATAAAATCAGCAGCAAGGGAGAAATACGCATAGTCCAGGGTAGTTACCAGACATATGGGGTGAATCTGGATATTGTGCGCGGACATTTATTTTATAGCGATGGGCCAGTTGATGAGCCGACGCTGGATATTCTGGCACTGCGTACCATAGGGGATGTACGCGCAGGGGTGACGGTGACAGGCACCCTTAAAGCACCCATTACCAAACTTTATTCCGAACCTGCCATGCCGGATGTGGATATTCTGGCCTATATAGTTTTGGGTCACCCGCTGGACAGTAGCCGTGAGCAGGAAAGCCTGATTACCCTGGCTGCGAATGCGCTGCTCTCTTCTGGCCAATCCGCTGCATTACAAGACCAGGTAAAGCATCGCTTGGGCTTGGGTGATGTGGAAATCCAGGTGGTGGGATCAGGCAGGGATGGCCATATGGGATATAAAGCCATTCCCGTTAATCCGCCGGGTATCGTCTCCAGCAAACAGGAAGAGGGGTTACCCCAAGCCATGATCACCGTAGGAAAATATGTCACCCCTAAAATATATATTAGCTATGGGCGGTCATTATTTACTGGCGGAAAAATGTTCTTCCTGCGCTATGATATTTCCCGGCGCTGGCAGGTAGAAACACAAACAGGCGGTGAAAGTGGCGTGGATATGTATTATAAAATAGAATTCAATTAACCCTCTTGAGGGCACCTCTAAAAATTCAAAATCCTAAGCGAGACAAGGCGCGAGCAAAAAATTGCGACGCCGCATATGTTTGATATGTAAGGAGTAATTTTTTGTGAGCAACGCAGTATCGCAACGGAGTTTGGATTCTTAGAGGTGCCCTTGAAATACTGCCAATCAGCCCCACCTATGGGCACGTCCCGTTTGTAATCATATGGAGAAAAGCATGAGCAATACCGCAACGAATCAAGATACCAGCCAGAATACCGAGCGCGAAACCTTGGGCTTCCAGGCCGAAGTCAAGCAACTGCTGCACCTGATGGTGCATTCCTTGTATTCCAACCGCGAAATATTCCTGCGTGAACTGATTTCCAATGCCTCGGATGCCTGCGATAAATTGCGCTTTGAGGCGCTGCATAATGCCAGCTTGTTTGAAAACGACGCCGACCTGGCCATTCGCATCAGCTATGACCAGGCCGCGCGTACCCTGACTATCAGTGACAATGGCATCGGCATGAATCGCGACGAAGTGATCAGCAACCTCGGCACCATAGCCAAATCGGGCACACGCGAATTTTTTACCCGTTTGTCTGGCGACCAGCAGAAAGATGCCAATCTCATCGGGCAATTTGGCGTAGGGTTTTATTCGGCTTTTATAGTGGCTGACAAAGTAACCGTGCTTAGCCGCCGTGCCGGTGAAAAAGCCGATCAGGGCGTAAGCTGGGAATCAGATGGTGGCGGCGAGTTTATCATCGAGATGGTGGAAAAAACCAGTCGTGGTACCAGCATCACGCTACACCTGCGCGAAGGGCAGGATGATCTACTCAGCGGCCACAAAATTCGTTCCATCATCCGCAAGTATTCGGACCATATTGTGCAGCCTATCCTGATGAAGAAAGAAGAATGGAAGGAGGATGCGCAGGTAGTGCTGGATGAAGATGAAACAGTCAATCAGGCTTTTGCCTTATGGGCGCGCCCCAAGAGTGAAATTACCGACGAAGAATATAAAGCCTTTTACAAACATGTCGGCCATGACTTTACTGACCCGCTGGCCTGGACCCATGCGCGCGTGGAAGGGCGGCAGGAATATACGCAACTACTTTACATCCCTTCTCGCGCACCGTTCGATTTATGGGAGCGTGATGCCATACACGGCATCAAGCTATATGTGCGTCGCGTATTTATCATGGACGATGCCGAACAATTGATGCCGCATTATTTGCGCTTCGTGCGCGGCGTGGTTGATTCCAATGATTTACCGCTCAATGTTTCGCGGGAAATTTTGCAGGAATCAAAAGACATCGAAGCCATCCGTGCTGGCTGTACCAAGAAGGTATTGGCTTTGCTGGAAGAGTTGGCCAGCAATGAGCCGGAAAAATATAGCAAATTCTGGGGTGAATTTGGGCGCGCGCTTAAGGAAGGCGTAGGCGAAGATTCTGCCAACAAGGAAAAAATTGCAGGCTTGTTGCGTCTGGCCTCTACCCATGCGGATACTTCGGATGAAACGGTGACACTGGCCGACTATGTGGCGCGCATGAAAGAGGGCCAGGAAAAAATTTATTACATTACAGCTGATACCTTCAATGCTGCAAAAAACAGCCCCCATCTGGAAGTGTTCCGTAAAAAAGGCATAGAGGTATTGCTGCTTGCTGATCGCATAGATGAATGGGTGGTCAGCAATCTGCCTGCCTTCCAGGATAAGTCGCTGGTGTCAGTGGCCAAGGGTGGCCTGGATCTGGGCCAGTTGGAAGATGAAGCAGAAAAGAAAGACCATGAAAAAGAAGCGGACGAATTCAAATCACTGACCGACAAACTGAAAGCCAGCCTGGCGGATAAAGTGAAGGAAGTACGGGTAACCCATCGCCTGACTGATTCGCCTGCCTGCCTGGTGGCGGACGAGCATGACATGAATGCCAACCTGGCACGTTTGCTGAAAGCCTCAGGGCAGAAAATGCCGACATCCAAACCGATACTGGAAATTAACCCCAGGCATCCGGTGGTATTACGCTTGCAAACTGAAGAGAAAAAATTTGATGACTGGACTTCGGTATTGTTTGATCAGGCCTTGCTGGCAGAAGGTGGGCAGCTGGACGATCCAGCCAGCTTCGTCAAACGCATTAACCAGTTGATGCTGGAGATTTCGAGGTAGCACAGAGTTTTTTCCAGTATTTTCTCTGAGGTTACTTGCTCAGTGCCCGCGCCGAGGCGCGGGTACTGCAGTCCGCTTACAACGCCATGACTATCAACATTGTATATTTTGGTCAGGTTTGGTTCTCGTTCTTGAAATTCCAAAATTAAATCAGGCCGCTGTGCTTTTTTTAGTAAGCCCAGCTATGGAGCGAGGGTTTTTACGTGGCCGAGTTTTGAATAATCCAGGATGCGCTGGTCGGCAGTCACCAGTGTGGCGTTTCTGGCGCGAGCGGTGGCGATCAGAAAACGATCCGCCGGATCGGCGTGAAATTTTTCCGGCAGGTGGCAGCTATCCAGAACAATTTCCGGGTCGTCGAGGCCGATCAGTTTGATCTCCGGGTTGCCGAGTGCGCGCGCCACCCATTTTTGGGTTGGCATCGGTAGCGCGATCCGCTGTTTGCTTTCAAGCAGGGAGATTTCCCCCACCGAGATGATGGAGACGAACAGTGTGCGGCGCTGTCCGGCTTGTTCGATGGTTCGCAGTGCGGCTGGGCGGATTTTCCCCTGTACGCCGCAAGCCAGCCATAGCCAGATGTGCGTATCCAGCAGCAGGGAAGATTCAGCGCGCACGGCGGGGCTTTGCCACGAGATTGGGCTCCGTTCCGGCATCGGCTTCCCAAATAGTTTTCGGCATGTTCACCACATCGCCGAGCAGGGTGGCCTCGCCTGCCATGTAACCGAACAATGGCTTGCGTTTCGTTCCGGGGCGACCCACAGGTACCAGCTTGGCGACCGGCCTGCCGCGCTTGGTGATGGTA
>JAUSKS010000306.1 GCA_030646595.1 Gallionellaceae bacterium
GCACCCATAGTGGCCAGCAAGAGCACAGTTTCTGGCAGCGGCGGCTATCTCGAAGGTGACGGGCCGGGCAGTGATGCGCCGACCAACTTGGACACCATTCCTGATGCAAGCCCAAGTGCCGAACCGTTGCATCGCTATGCCAACCGCCCCTATACCGCCTTGGGCCAGACTTATACACCGTTGGCTTCACCGGGCAATTACAAAATGCGCGGCATGGCTTCTTGGTACGGAAAAAAATTTCATGGTCAGCATACTGCTACAGGCGAGGTGTATGACATGTATGGCATGACTGCTGCCCATCCCACCTTGCCGCTGCCCAGCTATGCGCGCGTGACCAATCTCAGCAACAACAAATCGGTCGTGGTGCGGGTGAATGATCGCGGCCCTTTCCTGCATGAGCGCATCATTGATCTTTCCTATACGGCGGCACACAAGCTGGGCATCATTGGTGTTGGCAGCAGCGAGGTGGAAGTGGAAAGCGTGGTGGCGGATAGCATACCCCTGCCACTAGCGGCAGCAGAGCCGGTACGTAGCGAAGCGCTGACGCCCGAAGCCAATCCGGTTGCTACCGACCCGGTGGCAATAAAAGGGGGGGTGTATTTACAACTGGGCGCATTCAAATCCCGGCCAAGCGCAGAAAGTTTTCTGGGACGCATGCGCGCGGAATTTGAAGGCAGTGGCAAGCAGTTAATGCTATCACCCAAAGATGATTTGATGCGCGTCCATATTGGGCCCTATGCCAGTGCAGAGGAAGCGCGCGCCAGCGCAGAGAAACTGCAATCCCGTTTGGGGTTCAAGCCTTTTGTGATTGTGTATTAAAGCTAAAGGCAATTTCACCACAGAGACACAGAGAAAAAGCTGAAAAATTAAATCTCTCTAAGGGTTTTCTCTGTGCCTCTGTGTCTCTGTGTCTCTGTGTCTCTGTGGTGAATGGTTTAGTTTGATCACTCCAGTACTTCGCGCTCAATCTCTTCCACCGTCACATGCCGTACATCGCGTCCCTTGACCATGTACACTACATATTCCGACATGTTTTTGGCGTGATCGCCTATGCGCTCGATGGCTTTAGCAACAAACAGGATTTCCAATGCAGTGGAAATGGTACGCGGGTCTTCCATCATGAAAGTGATCAGGTAACGCATGATGGCGCGAAACTCTTCATCCACTTGCTCATCCTGACGCACAACTTGCGCGGCACAGGTAAGGTCGAGGCGGGCAAAGGAATCCAGTGATTTGTGCAGCATATCCAGCGCCAGCTCGGCGGCATGCTTGATCTCGGTATAACGCGGCAGGATGAGGCGTTCTTTTTGCGACAGCAGCTTGGCCATGCGCGCAATTTTTTCTGCCTCGTCGCCGATACGCTCCAGATCAGTGATGGTCTTGATCACCGTCATCACCATGCGCAAATCGCCAGCAGTGGGCTGACGACGCACGATGATGCGGTTGCAGTTTTCGTCAATTTCCACTTCCATTGCGTTGACTCGATGGTCGTCAGCAATAACGCGGTTCATCAAGGCCACATCTCCGCTAATCAATGACTCAATGGCCAGCCGAATCTGGCTTTCTACCAAGCCACCCATTTGCAGTACGCGCGCGCGCACCGCTTCCAGTTCGGAATCGAATTGTTTGGAGGTATGTTCAGAGGAAACCATAGTTGTTCCTTATCAAGATAAAACAAGAGACACAATACTACGCCTGTACCATGACAGTGTGGTTACACCAATGACCAGTAACAGGTGACGAGTGAGGGGTGACGGATAACCTTACCTGTTACTTGTCACGCGTCACCTGTCACCGTTTAAAAGTCTGCACCCCACCCGCTGTTCCCAGCAGCAACACATCTGCCGAGCGGCGCGCAAAAAGACCATTGGTGACCACACCAGCAATATTATTCAAGGTGGTTTCCAGTTCCACCGGATTGATAATGCTAAGCCCATGCACATCCAGAATAATGTTGCCATTATCCGTGGTGAAACCTTCGCGCAACTGCGGCTGGCCGCCCAGCGCCACCAGTTGTCGCGCTACATAACTGCGCGCCATGGGAATGACTTCCAGCGGCAAGGGAAATTTTCCGAGCACTTCCACCAGTTTACTGGCGTCACACAAACAGATAAATTGTTTGCTCGCGGCGGCGACAATTTTTTCTCGTGTTAGTGCGCCGCCACCGCCTTTGATCATGTACAACTGGCGTGTAATTTCATCCGCGCCATCCACATACACGGGCAAGCTACCCGCATCGTTAAGCGATACCACCTTGATACCATGTCCTTGCAAACGCTGGGCGGATGCCTCGGAACTGGCCACTGCAGCGCGTATCTTGTGCTTGATTCTGCCCAGCTCATCGATAAAAAAATTGGCGGTCGAGCCAGTGCCCACACCGACTATGCAGTCTTCCGGAATATAAGCCAATGCAGCTTGGGCAACGGCGCGTTTCAATTCATCTTGTGTCATGGTGCAGTCCCTGTTTCTTTTTTGGATTTCTTTTTCGATGCAACGGCTTTGTTTTTTTCCTTATCCTGTTGCTCTTCCCATTCCCATATCGCCGCTGATGCGCGGCGGCGGAAAGCATCATCGGCAGGGGCCAAATGCAAATAAGTACGCATCGCACCCAGCGCGCCGGGCATTTCCTTCAAGCCTTCCAGCGCTTCGGCCAGGCCATAATAGGCATTGTATTGTTCCTTGCGCAATTCAATTGCACTCTGGAAAAAATCGCGCGCGGCAGCGTAGCGTTCCAGGCCGAGCAGGGCGTAGCCCATGTTGACATGCGCTTCGGGCATTTGTGGTGCTAGGGCCAATAAGCGATGAAACGCAGTGATGGCATCGTCATAGCGTTTGGCATGCAACATGGCCACGCCTTGCTGAAAACGCTGGTCAATTTCGACCGCACCTTTTTCCTGCGCATGGGCGGCATAGGCAGCTGCAGCTGCCTCTTGCGCGGATTTATCAGGCAGCGTAGCGGGCGCGCTAACAGAGGAAGTGGCAGCAGGGGCAGAGACGGCTTGAGATTCCTCTGCTGCCTGGGCGGATGCCAGCAGCATAACACCCAGGTTAACGGTAATCATCAATTTTAAATGCAACGTCTGCATGCTAAAAAGTTCCTTGATGGAATGAAGTGGAAATAAAAGGCATGCCATAAAAAGTTAAAAAGGCCAAAACAAAAACGCCGACTATCATCAACGCAAATGTGCGTGGTGAGATTTTGTAGGTATGCCGCACATGCAGCGCAAACACGATGCTGAGCCAGGTGATGAAAGCCCAGGTTTCCAGCGGCATCCACGCCCAATAGCGGCCCCATGCGCCTTGCGCCCAGATGGCACCAACGATCAGCATCAGCGTTTCGAAAATCAACCCCAGCGCCATAAAACGGAAAGCCAGTTCATCCAGGCGGCTGCTATCCGGCAAGCGCGCAAAGCGGCTATTATTTTTGCTGCGCAGTAACACAATGCCGGAAATGCCCACCGCCACCAACACGCAACCCAGGAAAATTTTGCCCAACCCGATGTGGATGTATAGCAAAACTGTAACAAAGGACATCAACAACACGCCTTCTTGCGGACTCAGCATCAACAACCAGCCCATCATCACGAACAGGATGGGCATGACCACCGCTGCCGTGGCGCGGATGGCGGGGATGCGCCAATAAGCCAGCGTGTAGATGAGCAACAAGCTCCAGATATTGCTGGATAACATTTCGAACATGGTGGTGACCGGGCCGTGGCCCAGCCGTTCCCAGCGTAGCGCAATGGATGCAGTGTGCAGCAGCAGCCCCGCTACCAGTAGTCCCAGCACCGCGCGTTCCAGCGGACGGCGTAAAACAACACCAAAAATGGCCAGCGAGCCAGCCAGCACATACAGCACCAGCGCCGCCCACAGGGTTTGCAATTCCATACGGTTACCTGCTCAGAAAACGGCTATTCTACTACGCCGACAGGCAAATAATAAAATTTATGCTTGCTGCATCAATGACTAGTAATCTTTGAGTTTCCCAGTTGGATGACGGTGGTAAAATTAAAGCCGTTTGTCATTTCGTCATCATGTCCCAGCCTACTTTTATACATCTGCGTCTGCATAGTGAATATTCCATTGCCGATGGCATTGTGCGCATTCCCGAAGCAGTTGCTGCGGCCAGGCAAGATGGCATGCCTGCCTTGGCGCTCACCGATCTTAGCAACGTATTCGGCCTGATCAAGTTTTATCAGGCTGCGCGCGCGGCGGGCATTAAACCGATCATCGGCTGCGATGTATTCATCAGCAACCCCGTCGAGCGCGATAAACCTTTTCGTTTGCTGCTGCTGTGCCAGTCGCAGGCGGGTTATCTGCGCTTGTGTTCTTTGTTGACGCGTGCCTATCTGGAAAACCAGTATCGCGGTCGTCCCGAAATTCAAAAACATTGGCTGCGCGATGGCACCGATGGTCTGCTGGCCTTATCGGGCGCGCATCTGGGCGAAGCAGGGATGGCGGTGCTGAATGGTAATTCAGCCTCAGCGCGGCAAATAGCGCTGGAATGGGCGGGCTTGTTTCCCGGACGTTATTATCTGGAAGTGCAACGCACCGGTGCTGCGCGTGAGGCGGCGCATGTACGCGAGACTATTAAGCTGGCAGCGGAGTTGGTGCTGCCGCTAGTGGCCACCCATCCGGTGCAGTTTCTCAGTCAGGATGACTACAAGGCGCATGAAGCGCGCGTGTGCATTGCCGAAGGCTATGTACTGAATGATAAACGTAGAGTGCGGCAGTTTACCGAGCAGCAATATTTCAAGACGCAAGCCGAAATGGCAGCGCTGTTTGCTGACTTGCCGGAAGCACTGGCCAACAGTGTGGAAATCGCCAAGCGCTGCAATCTCTCCCTGCAGCTGGGCAAGCCCCATCTTCCCGATTTCCCAACGCCTCATGGCGAGAGTCTGGACGATTTTCTGCGCACGGAAGCCGAGCGTGGTTTGCAATTGCGCATGATGAAATTATTTTCCGATGCGACGGTGCGCGCCTCTAACATGCAGGAATACAGCGAGCGCCTGGCGTTCGAGACCGAGACCATTATCAAGATGGGTTTCTCTGGTTATTTTTTGATCGTGGCTGATTTTATTTTGTGGGCCAAAAATAATGGTGTGCCAGTCGGCCCCGGGCGCGGCTCCGGTGCGGGTTCGTTGGTTGCCTACAGCATGGGCATTACTGATCTGGATCCCTTGCGCTATGCCTTGCTGTTTGAACGCTTCCTCAACCCTGAGCGCGTTTCCATGCCCGACTTCGACGTAGATTTTTGTCAGGACGGGCGCGAGCGGGTAATCGAATATGTGAAGCAAAAATACGGCGCGGCCAGCGTGGCGCAGATTGCCACCTTTGGCACAATGGCTTCCAAGGCAGTCATCCGCGATGTCGGGCGTGTGCTGGATTTTCCCTATGGTCTGTGCGACCGCTTGTCCAAGCTGGTGCCGGTAGAAGGCGTAAAACCGGTATCGCTCAAAAAAGCGCGCGAACTGGAACCGGAATTTAATGCCATCGTCAGCAGCGAAGAAGGCGTGGAAGAGTTGCTGGAATTAGGTGGACGACTGGAAGACCTGACCCGCAATGTCGGCATGCATGCGGGCGGGGTATTGATTGCACCGGGCAAGCTGACTGATTTTTGCCCCTTATATTGTGCCGAAGGCAGCGACAATGCGGTCAGTCAACTCGACAAAGACGACGTAGAAAAAATCGGCCTGGTGAAATTCGACTTTCTGGGTTTACGTACGCTGACGATTATTGATTGGGCGGTGAAATATATTAGAGGATCGAGGAGCGAGGAGCGAGGAGCGAGTGAAAAGCAAAGCGCGGGTTTA
>JAUSKS010000315.1 GCA_030646595.1 Gallionellaceae bacterium
CTGATGATTTCTTCATTCTGCCACACAGCAACGGAACAATATTCTGTGGAAGTTTCCAGCGCCAGAATTTTCATGCCTTACACCAGCAACAGCGCCACTGCCTGCGCGGCAATACCTTCACCGCGCCCGGTGTAGCCCAGCTTTTCAGTCGTCGTCGCTTTCACATTGATTGCATTCATGGCCACGCCCAAATCAGCGGCGATGTTCTCCACCATCCTGCCAATGTGTGGTGCCATCTTCGGAGCCTGCGCGATGATGGTGGCATCTACATTGGCAACGCGAAAACCAGCACTGGTCACCATACGTGCTACCTCACGCAACAAAATACGGCTGTCTATATTTTTGAATTTCGCATCGGTGTCGGAAAAATGCCGCCCGATATCGCCCAGCCCTGCCGCACCTAACAGCGCATCGCAAATCGCATGCAGCAACACATCCGCATCAGAATGTCCCAGTAGTCCCTGGAGGTAAGGAATTTCCACGCCGCCGATAATCAGCTTACGCCCTGCCACCAATTGGTGCACATCAAAACCCTGGCCTACACGCATATTCTTCCCTTCTATATTTTTCTTTGCAGCAACAACTCTGCGAGCAGCATGTCCTGCGGATAAGTCACTTTAAAATTGGTCGGGTCGCTGGCCACCAGCTTGGGGTAAAACCCCAATGCCTCGATGGCGGAGGCATCATCCGTCACATCGAAAGTGGTACGCAATGCCTGCAACAGCAAGCCGCTGCGAAACATTTGCGGTGTTTGTGCTTGCCACAAGCTCTTACGATCTTCAGTACGCGCCACCCGCTGCCCGGTATCGGCGCGCTTCAGCGTATCAGCCAATGGCACTGCCAATAATCCCCCGACTTTATCGTCCTGCACCTCAGCAATCAATCGCGCAAGTTGCGCCTGACTCAAGCAGGGGCGAGCCGCATCATGCACCAACACCCAATCGTCTGGCTCCAGTTCCGCCGCCCGCAAGCCATTCAATACACTGCCAGCGCGGGTCGTGGCACCACAAAATAGCGGTTGTAATTTATCCCCGAAGCGCGACCAGTCATAACGATGCCAATAGTCATCATCAGGTGCCAGCACGACAAACACAATATTAATTTCAGGGGCAGTGCACAAAGCAGTGATCGAATGGGCAATCATCGGCTGTCCAGCCAGCATCAAATACTGTTTGGGCAACTCCTCTCCCATGCGGGAACCAGAGCCTGCAGCAGGAACAATTGCGAAAAATTCAGACATAGGATGGAATGAACTACCCCGCGCCAAGAGCGCGGGATATCAGAAAAGTTTGAGTTGGCGAAGCTTTCCCATTGTTGTTCATCCCCCCAAGTGACGGAAGACTTAACTTTTTACTGAAAAACATAACCTCTGTGCCCTATCGTCTACAAGAACAGGAATAGCTTCCGACATAAATCCCCCTAATTTGATTGTTTCGTCTAAAGTTAGATTGCGTATTGCGCATTGTACCAATGCGCGAGAGTAATCGAACCTCCGGCCTGTTTTGCCATTTGGCACAACTCTTGAAAGCTCAAGGGCGAAGTGACCTCAAATATGCTGGGGTTCGCGTTGCTCACCACCAGCCTACGAAACTATTTGATTGCCGAATCCATAGCATCATTTTTTCTCCCACGGCGCAAAACCAATAGGCCGTTTTTTCTTGGGGTCGGATGGAGTCATGAGTTCGCGGATGGCTTCAAAAACTGCTCTGAACTTGATGTCGTATTTCTTTTCAAGCGCGGCCAGCTTGCCTGAAAGCTCAGCGTTGGAAGCGAGCATCTGCCGTAGCTGCACGAAGGCGCGTACTACCTGAACGCTGGCCTCTACAGCGCGGGTAGAATTAAGTACACTGGCCGCCATGATGGCTCCATGTTCTGTGAAAGCGTAAGGGAGATGCCTGCGTCCGCCACGTCCTGCTGAATTGTTTGAGGTCACAATTTGTGACCTCAAACTTGAGGTGCCAATTTGGCATTTCAAATCAGCAAATTCTTCAGCGGTCAGTTGAAACATAAAGTCTAGCGGAAACCGCTCACTATTCCGTTTGATCGCTTGGTTCAGCACTTTGGTCGGAATGTCGTAGAGTTCCGCCAAATCGGCATCCAGCATAACCTTCTGCCCACGGATCAAAAATATCTGCGATTCGATTTGCTCCACAGATGCTATCAATGTCTTATTAGTCATCACCCCACTCCGTGTCTATGGCATTCACATCGAGTCCAAGTAAACTTTGCAAATCCGTTGTGCCGCCAAAACCAGTGGCAGAAACAATTGCGCAAGATTCAGCCATGCCATAGTTTACCAAACCGCTCTGTCGCAATGTTTGCGTATCAGGCGATCCTTACTCACCAGTGCCGCATTTGCAATCATGGCATGGGCTACGATCATGCGATCAAACGGGTCGCGCGCCCAGCTTAGCGTACTGGCTATTTTTATCACCTGGGCTAACGACACATCAGCCACACTCAAGCCTATATCCTTGTCCAGCGCATCCAGCACATAACTGCCATCGCGGCTGATGCGGCCAATTTCGTGCAAATAAGTCAGTTCGATTTGCACCACAGGAGAAATCTGCAACAAACCCGATTCAATAGCCCGCAATGCTGGCGGGGTAAGCAATTCAGTGCGGCCTTCATACAGCCAGCAAATGATATGTGTATCGAGATGAACTAGAGCAGATTTTTCGGTTCGCGCCATTCACCAACCTTTTGTGTATGCAGCGATTCAACGTCGCCACAGATCAATTTCCGGCGCTTCAGTTTTAAGTTTTTGGATTTATTCAATTGGGCGGCGGCACTTAGCAGCAAGACTTTGCCGTTACGTTCTACACTGACTGCTTCTCCGGTCAGCAAGACCTCATCTGCGATTTTAAAAATTTGCTGGCGCAAAGCAGTCAGGGTTAACTTTTTCATGCTGTCTCCAGGTACGATATGTACATGTAATAATGTACATGTACATATCTAACTTGTCAAAGCCAGCATGGACTCCTTGGCCCTTCTTTAGCTTTATCCTAAAAAACGCAGTTGAATTTTTATCCCATGGTGCAAACCCTCTCCCCTAGCCGGCTTTGCCCCCCTCGCTTCGCTCTCCCACAGGGAGAGGGGAATAAAGTCCCTCTCCCTCTGGGAGAGGGGTTGGGGTGAGGGAACACCCGTTGCTAGCTTGCCTCAGAGCATAATTATGACCATGCAACTGCGGTTTTTAGGTTTATTGATTACGCAGCACAGTCCCCATTTCGTGGAAGGTTAACGGCTTGCTGTACAGAAAACCCTGTATCTCATCACATTTCAGTTCCCGCAGTAGCGCGGCCTGCTCTTCTGTTTCCACTCCTTCTGCGATTACCTTGAGGTTGAGTGAATGGCCCAAGGATATGATAGTGGAAACAATGCTTAAATCGTCTGGCTTGCTGGTCATGTTGGTAATGAAACCCAAATCAATTTTCAGGGTGCTGATGGGCAGCTTGGTCAGATAGCTCAGCGATGAATAACCCGTACCGAAATCATCCACTGCCACTTCCACCCCCCATTTCCCTGATCGCTTGCAGCTTGGCTATGCTGGCTTCTACGTCCTGCATGACCATGCTTTCGGTGATTTCAAATTCCAGGGTGCAGGAATTTTCAGCGCAGTTCAATTCACGTTCCACCATTTCGACGAAATCCTTGTGCTGCAACTGGGTAGCCGACACATTCACCGCAATCAAGGGCGGTTGTAAGCCTTCTTTATGCCATAGTCGGCAATCTGCCAAAGCCTGCTGCATGGCCCAGCGGCCCACTTCAAAAATCATGCCGGTTTCTTCCAGGATGGGAATGAAATTTACCGGCAGCACCAGGCCGTTTTCCGGATCATTCCAGCGTATCAGCGCTTCCAGCCCGCTGATGCGCCCGTTCTGCACTTCAATCTTGGGCTGATAATGCAACTCGAACTGGCCTAACTTGAGGGCGCGGCGCAATTTATTTTCCCGCTTGAGCCGCAGGTTGGCCTTGTCTGTCATCTCGGCGGTACAGAGCTGAATATTGTTGCGCCCCAGATATTTGGCATGATAGAGCGCAGTGTCTGCGCTTTTAAGCAGCGCTTCACTGCTTTCACCATCCCTGGGTGTAAAGGCAATGCCTATGCTGCTGGTAATACTCAATTCGTGGTTATCGATCATGAAGGGCGCAGCCATGCGCCTGATTATCTTGTGCGCCATCAACGCTACTGCATCTTCCGAAATCACATTGACCAGGATGGCGGCAAATTCATCGCCGCTCAGGCGCGCCATGGTATCGCAATCGCGCACACAGGCTGCCAGCCGGGCACCTGCCTGTTTCAACAGTTGGTCTCCGGCATTGTGGCCCAGGCTGTCATTCACATTTTTGAAATAATCCAGATCAACGTACAGCACGGCCAGCCGACTGCCCAGGCGCTGGGCATAAGTCAACGCCTGATTGAGCCGGTCCTGAAACAGCACCCGGTTGGCCAGCCCGGTCAACGCATCGTAATAGGCCAGGTAATTCAGCCGCTCGCCCTTTTCGTTGTATTCCAGCGCAAATGAAACATCGGCTGCCAGTTCAGTCAGCAATTTCATTTCTTCGGTATCAAAAAAACCCACTTCCTGCGCATACAGCGCCAGCACACCTCTCGCCTGATCTCCCACCATCAATGGAAAAACAGCGGCAGAACGGTAATCACGCTGTAGTGCTTCTTCGCGCCAGGAGGCCATTTGCGGATTGGTATTAATGTCATTGCATACCGCGGGCATTTTGTCGCGCAATACGCGTACAAACAAGCGGCTGCTGTTATCTTCGGCAGCCTCCTTAAGCGGCAGCCTGAGTTGATCCAGATAGCCTGCTTCAAAACCGGCTTTGGCAACCGGTATTAAACAGGTGCCTGCCGCATCCGGCCAGCCTATCCAGGCCATGCGGAATTGTCCGTGCTGCACCGCAATATTGCATGTTTCGACGAATAATTGCTGGCGGTCGCGAATGCGTATGCTGGCGGTGTTGATGCCGCTCAGCACGGCATACAGGCGGTTAAGACGCGTGACCTTGGCCTCTGCTCGGTTACGCTCGGCAACCTCTGCGGTCAATGCTTCTGTGCGCTGCTCCACCAGGGTTTCCAGGTGTTGCTGCAAATCCTTGAGCGATTCGGTCTGACGATGCAAATCCACAAATACCGCCACCTTGGCGCGCAATACCTCAGGAATGATGGGGGTAAAAATAAAATCCACAGCCCCCAGCGAATAGCCTTGCAGCATATCCGATTCTGCCCGCGTATACGCAGTCACAAAAATAATCGGCGTGGTCTCCGACTGCTTACGGCTGCGTATCAAGGCAGCTGTTTCAAAACCATTCATTTCCGGCATCTGCACATCCAGCAGAATCACTGCATAGTTATGCTGCAATAATAATCGCAGCGCATCGCGGCCTGATTCCACAGCCACCACATCTTGTCCCGGTTGTTCCAGAACCGAGGTCAATGCCAGCCGTTTGGCAGCATTGTCATCCACGATAAGAATACTGGCTTTACGATTATTATCTGTCATCATTCATGCGCCCATAGTCATGTTCAGAGAATAGTTTTCTCGCAGCAGACGTTCAATTTCATTGGCCGGAAGCGGCTTGCTGAAATAAAATCCCTGTCCCAGATCGCAACCTTGCAGGCGCAGCAAATCTACCTGTTCGCGCGTCTCCACGCCTTCTGCCACCACCTTCAGATCCAGGCTATGGGCCATGCTGATAATTGCCTTGGCAATGGCCGCATCGTCCGGATTAGTGGTCATATCGCGGATGAATATCTCGTCTATTTTCAGAATATCCAGCGGCAATTGCTTGAGGTAGCCCAACGAAGAATAGCCGGTGCCAAAATCATCGATGGCAATACAAATCCCCAATTTGCCCAGCGCCTGCAAACTCTCGATAGCCAGCGGCATATTCTGCATGATGGCATTTTCGGTAATTTCAATCTCCAGCATGCAAGGCTTGACCGGGTTTTCCTGAACGATATCCGTCACGATTTTCACCAGCCCGCCGTCAGTGAATTGCCGCCCCGAAGCATTCATGGCCATGCGCAAGGTATATCCCATATTGCGCCAGGCATGATGTTGCGCACAGGCTGTGCGCAACACCCATTCACCTACCTGCACGATGAGGCCGTTTTCTTCCAGCAGGGAAATGAAATCCTCCGGCGGCACCACCGCTGCGCCAGGCCGTGCCCAATGAATCAAGGCCTCGACGCCGACTATGGTGCCGTTATGCAAATCAAATTGCGGTTGATAATGCAGCACAAATTCCTGCCGCTGCAGGGCCTGGCGCAATAAATTATTCAGCTCCAGCCGCTTGCGCGATTGGGAGTTCATGTCTGCCCGGTAGAACTGGAAATTATTGCCGCCCTGCTGCTTGGCACGATACATCGCAGTATCGGCATTTTTCATCAGCGTCTGCGTATCCGTGCCATCGCCCGGAAAAAGGCTGATGCCTATGCTGCATGTCACAAAAAATTCCGTACCTTCCAGGACAAAAGGCTCGGCCAGCGCCGCGACAAATTTCTGCGCCAGCGGCGGCACATCTGCCGGTGTCACCACATCATTCAGAAACACCGCAAATTCATCGCCACCAAAGCGTGCCACCACATCGCCGTCACGTATGCAGGACAGCAAATGGCCGGACATGGTGCGCAATAAACGATCGCCCGCTTCATGGCCCAGCGTGTCATTAACCAGCTTGAAGCGGTCCAGATCAATGAACAGCACTGCCACCACATGATGCCGTCCCTGAGCCCGGCTCAGCGCCTGCTTGAGACGCTCTACAAACAGCACCCGGTTGGGCATATTGGTCAGCGCATCGTGGTGAGCCAGATAATGCAGCCGCTCCTGCGCCTGCCTGCGTTCAGCGATTTCTGCGGTAAGCGCCGCCGTGCGGGTGGCTACCAGGCTTTCCAGTTGTTGCCCGTAATGTTTTATTTCCTCAGTTTTGTAGTAGAGCTCCACAAATACCCCCACTTTGGCGCGCAAAATTTCCGGAATGATGGGCGCGAACACATAATCAACCGCGCCCAGCGAATATCCCTGGAGGATATTGATATCATCCCGCGCGTAAGCCGTAACAAAAATAATGGGCGTAGATTGCGAGCGCTTGCGGCTGCGGATCAGCGCGGCGGTTTCATAGCCGTCCATTTCCGGCATTTTTACATCCAGCAGGATCACTGCATAATCATGGTTGAGCAACAAGCGCAAGGCATCCCTGCCGGAGGCCGCCTCCACTATCTCTTCATGCAAACCATCCAGCGCCGAGGCCAATGCCAGCCGCTTGTCTGCACTATCGTCCACTATCAGAATGCTGGCTTTCTTTTCATCTGGCATCATCATAAGGGGACCTCACCCCTGCCTCTCCGCGGAGAAGCTGTTAAATTAACCTATCCTGCGCACCCATTTTGCTATGGCATCCATCTCTTCATAACATGCTGCATAAGGGCTGAAACGAGTGCTCTCTCTGCCAGCCAGGCCGAGCATGCCGCCGGGTGCCAGGCTCTCATATAAAAGCTTGTGCACCCGCGTCTGCAACACGCGATCAAAATAAATCAGCACATTGCAGCAAAGTATTACCTGAAACTCATTGAATGAACTATCGCTGACCAGGTTATGTTGTGCCCAGATAATATTTTTCTTGAGTTCATCGCGAAAAATAAAACCCTCCTCATGCGGCAGATAATAATCTGCCAGCGCACCCTTTCCTTGCGCCTGCCGGTAGTTCTCGCCATATTCCTTCATTTTTTCCCTGGAATAAACTCCGGCGCTGGCGCGGCCAAGCAGCGAGGCATTCATGTCCGTGGCATAAATAAGCGCATGTTCATACAGCCCTGCCTCATGCAATAAAATGGAGATGGAATACACCTCCTCGCCGCTGGCGCAGCCTGCATGCCAGATGCGCACCAGCGGATAATTGCACAACAGCGGAACAACCTTTTCCTTGAAGGCCAGATAAAACCCGGCATCCCGAAACATGCTGGTAACACTGACAGAAAAGGCATAGAGGCAACGCTCCCAGCAGCCCGCGTCATATAAAATCTTTTCCTGCAAAGCGGAAACGCTGTTCACCCTTTCTTCCCACATGCAATAGCGCACCCGCGACTTGAGTGCGGCGCGCGTGTAATTTCTGAAATCGTAGCCATAGCGCTGAAATATTCCATCCAGCAACAAATGGATTTCAATACCCTCAACCGTTTCTGTGGTTGGTGATTTATTCAATTCGTGTGCGATCTCTGTTTTTTCCGATGGCTGCGGCAATAAAATATTTCGCTCCCTCACCCCGATCCCTCTCCCGGAGGGAGAGGGATCGAGGGTGAGGGAAACTGCCGTCACGCATAAATTGCCATTTAACGATACAACCACACCCGCAACAGCGAAAACAGCTGCTCGGTATCCACTGGTTTGGTAATGTAATCGGAGGCACCGGCTTCCAGGCATTTTTCACGATCGCCTTTCATGGCTTTGGCGGTCAGTGAAATAATGGGCAGAGTCTTGAAGCGGGATTGATTGCGGATGGCGCGTATGGTTTGATAACCGTCCATTTCCGGCATCATTACATCCATCAGCACGATATCTATATCCGGCGTTTTTTGCAGCAAGGCAATCGCATCCTTGCCGTTCTCGCTGGACAGCACTTCCATATGCTGTTGTTCCAATACCGCAGTCAATGAGAAAATATTGCGCACGTCATCGTCCACCACCAACACTTTTTTATTGGCCAGCATGGGATCATTTTTGCGCACCTGCTCCAGCATTTTGCGCTTGTCTTCCGGCAAGTCCGCTTCCACTTTATGCAGGAACAGGGTAACTTCATCCAGCAAACGCTCCTCGGACGAGACGTTTTTAACCACCACTGATTTGGCCAGAGCCTGGAAGCGCCGCTCTTCCTCGGTAGTAAGCGGCTGGCGAGTATTGACCACGATGGGCAGATCCGCCTGAGCGGGAATTTTCTTGATTGCTTCAATCAACTCCAGACCGCTTTTATCTGGCAATTGCATATCTGCCACCATGCAATCAAACGAACCTGCCTTAAGTGCAGCTAATGCTTCTACACCTGTGTGTGCCACGGTAACTGCCATGCCCTCATCCCCTCCCAGCAATGCCAGCAACCGCTCCCGTTCTGATGGATCGCCTTCCACCAGCAACAGTTTTTTTAC
>JAUSKS010000316.1 GCA_030646595.1 Gallionellaceae bacterium
CGTTTTTACAGAATACGATGGCATTGGATTTCACATATTTGGCGACGCGCCAGGCGAACAACAAGTCCTGCAATTGTTGCGCACTGGGCTGCGCCTTGGTTACCACACGCAGTTGCGCAGCCTGCACATTCAGCGCATCGGGTGATTGCACCAGCAAGCCGCCGTTGACACGTTTGAAATCGAATTGGTTATGTGCATTGGATAGCGGCACGGTGAGCACACGCACATTCTGTTTGGCCGCCGTAACCTTGAGCGCTGCCTCGCTTGCGGAAGGTGCGATGATGACCTCGACAAATTGATTGGCGGTAATGAGTGTAGCAGTGGCTGCATCCAACTCGCGGTTAAAGGCAATGATGCCGCCGAAGGCAGAAGTGGTATCAGTTGCATAAGCCAGCTTGTATGCGTTAAGGGCTGTATCAGCAATCGCCACGCCGCATGGATTGGCATGTTTGACGATGACGCAGGCGGGCTGCTCAAAAGTTTTCACACATTCCCATGCCGCGTCGGCATCGCCGATATTGTTATAGGACAGCTCCTTGCCTTGCACCTGGGTGTAATCGGCGATGCCGCCCTTGACCGGATTCAGGTCACGGTAAAACGCTGCGCTCTGGTGCGGATTTTCGCCGTAGCGCATGTCCTGCACCTTGGCAAAATTGAAATTGATTTGCGCCGGATAGGCGCTGCGTGCGCCATCAGCATTAATCGCTGTCAGATAATTACTGATCGCGCTGTCATAGGCGGCGGTGTGGGAAAAAGCCTTCTTGGCCAAATCAAAACGAGTGGCATCTGATACTGCACCGTTGTTGGTTTGCATCTCAGCCAATACATCCGGATAGTCTGCCGGGTCAGTAACGATGGCGACATGCGCATGATTTTTCGCCGCCGCGCGCACCATGGTTGGCCCGCCGATGTCTATGTTCTCGATGGCATCTTCCAGTGCGCAATCAGGCTTGGCTACAGTCGCGCCGAATGGATAAAGATTAACCACGACCAAATCTATGGTGGGGATATTGTGTTGTTTTAAAGTAGTAATATGCTCCGGCATATTGCGCCGCGCCAGGATACCAGCGTGAATTTTGGGTTGCAGCGTCTTCACACGCCCATCCAGCATTTCCGGAAAACCGGTGTAGTCCGCCACTTCGGTAACCGGCACACCCTTGTCAGCAAGTAATTTTGCTGTGCCGCCGGTGGAGAGAATTTTGACGCCGAGTTGGTGCAGGCCTTGTGCCAATTCCAGCACGCCGGATTTATCTGAAACGCTGATTAATGCTTGCTTGATTGCTGCCATGTATATTCCAATTTGTTTTAAAACAATTTACCACAGAGACACAGAGGCACAGAGAAAACCCAAATCTATCCAGAATGAGTTGTAAATGGTTTTCTCTGTGGTGAAGAATTTATTTAATACGGTGTTGTTGAATTTTTTTGCGCAAGGTATTGCGATTTAGCCCGAGCAGCTCTGCTGCGCGCGTCTGGTTGCCGTCCACATGGTGCAGCACAGTTTCTATGAGTGGCTTTTCTACGCAGTTCATTACCATGTCATAGACTGCACACGAAGGGTCTTCGCCATCCAGGTCTTTGAAATAATCTTCCACAGCCTCGCGCACATAGCGCGCCACATCATTATCGCCCAACATACAATCCTGCTTGCTTTTCATGCAGCCAGCTCCTCAACGTAGTGCAAACGCTCGCCGCGCTGCAATTGCTCATCAAAAAAATCATTCACTGCGCTTAACTGCGCGTCGCAACTTTCCAGTTGGTTCATCTGGTGGCGAAAAGTGGCTGAACCGGCCAGCCCTTTGGTGTACCACGAGATATGCTTGCGCGCCACGCGCAGCCCGGTTTGGTCACCATAGAAGGCGTACAGATCATAGACGTGTTTCAGCAAGACGCGGCGCACCTCGCCCACAGGCGGCGCGGCCAGATGTTCACCAGTTTCAATGTAGTGTTCAATCTCGCGGAATATCCACGGGCGCCCTTGCGCAGCGCGACCTATCATGACCGCATCTGCGCCGGTGTATTGCAACACATGGCGGGCTTTTTCGGGGGTGGTGATATCGCCATTGGCGATGACTGGAATGTTAACTTTGGCTTTGACTGCACTGATGGTGTCGTATTCAGCGTCGCCAGTGTAGGCACAGGCGCGCGTGCGGCCATGGATGGCCAACGCCTGGATGCCGCTGGCTTCGGCAATCTGCGCGATACGGATGGCATTGCGATTTTGTTTGTCCCAGCCAGTACGTATTTTCAGCGTAACTGGCACGGCCACGGCTTTGACCACGGCTTCCAGAATCTGCGTCACCAGTGTTTCATTCTGCAACAGCGCCGAACCGGCCATGACATTGCAAATTTTTTTGGCCGGGCAACCCATATTGATGTCTATGATTTGCGCGCCTTCATCTACATTATATTGCGCAGCCTGCGCCAGCATTTTTGGATCCGCACCAACGATCTGTACCGAGATGGGGTCTACTTCACCTTCGTGATTGGCCCGTCGTTTGGTCTTGGCCGAGCCATACAGCAAGGAATTGGATGACACCATTTCACTCACGGCCATGCCCGCACCCATGCTCTTGCATAACATGCGGAATGGTCTATCAGTCACCCCGGCCATAGGCGCGACGAGCAGATTATTTTTGAGCTGATAGGGGCCGATACGCACGATGTTTTGCCAAGGTGTTTTTTTAAAAATTACAGGGGGGAGTGATTATAAATTAATCAATCGCCTCGTGCTATCATCATCTGCTCTGAACTTGAAATTTATTGCTCATGGTTTTTGATGTGGTGATTATAGGCGGGGGTCTGGTGGGTGCGAGCCTGGCCGCCGCGCTCAAGCCCAGCAGGCTATCTGTGGCGCTGGTGGAGGGCCAGCAGCCCGCTGTGCACAGTAATGATGCATGGGACAATCGCATTTATGCGATCAGCCCAGGCAGCGCGCAATTTCTCCAGGAATGTGGTGCCTGGCAGCAGCTGGATATGCGCCGCGTACAGCCAGTGGAAGCCATGCGCATATTTGGTGACCAGGATGCAGAGCTGGAATTCAGCGCCTATCAATTGGGGGTGCCGGAGCTGGCTTTTATTCTGGAAAACCGTCTGCTGTTGCAAGCGCTATGGCAGCAATTGCAACAACAAGATTACCTTACCTTGTTTCATCCGGCCCGCTGTGTCAGTTTGAGCTGGCAGGAGGAAGCAGTCTCTGTGGTGTTGCAAGACGGGACTACTTTAAGCGCCAAACTGGTGGTGGGCGCAGATGGCGGCAATTCCTGGGTCAGACAACAGGCCGATATGGCAGGGCTGCTTACGCCTTACCATCAACAGGGCGTTGTGGCTAATTTCAGTGCCGAAAAATCGCACCGTGATGTGGCTTATCAATGGTTTCAAACAGACGGCATTCTGGCCCTGCTACCACTGCCGCAACAGTGTCTATCCATGGTTTGGGCGGTCAGTGCGGAAAAATCGGCAAGCTTATTGCAGTTGCCGCACGAGGAACTTTGCCGGCAAGTCGCTGCCGTATCTCAACACTTGTTAGGTGAGTTAAAAATGATCACACCTCCCGCCGCATTTCCGCTGCATTTGCTGAATCTGCCGCACATAGTTAAACCGCGCGTGGCGTTGATAGGCGATGCTGCGCACAGTATTCATCCGCTGGCCGGGCAAGGCGTGAATATAGGCTTTCGCGATGCACGCCAATTGGCACAGATTATTATGCAAGATCAGGCGCAGCAGGATTGCGGTAATATACGTGTGTTGCGCCGTTATGAACGGGCCCGGCGAGAAGATATTTTGTCCATGCAGATTACTACCGACACGTTAAAAAAATTATTTAACAATTCCGATCCAATGCTGCGCGCTGTGCGCAACCTCGGGCTGAACGCAGTGAATCATGTCGCGCCGCTGAAAAAAATGCTGGCGCGGCACGCCCTTAATTAACCCTTAGGAATTCATCATGATGAAATTATTATTTGCCCTGCTTGCTGCATTTTCTTTTACCTACGCCCATGCTGACGCGGCCAAAGTAAAAGCCACTTTGCAAAAAAATTATCCGCAGATGGGCGCAGTCGAAACAGTCAACAAAGCCGGCTTGCTTGGCCTTTATGAAGTGGTCATGCAAGGTCAATTATTCTATACCGATGAAAAAGCACAGTACCTCATTATGGGTAACATCTTTGACCTGAAGACCAGTCGCAACCTCACTGAAGAGCGCTCACGCAAACTATTCGCCGTGGATTTTTCCAAACTGCCTTTGGAACTAGCAGTTAAAAAAGTCAAGGGTAACGGCGAGCGCAAAATGGCTTATTTCACCGACCCAAATTGTGGCTACTGCCAAAAACTGGAGGGTGAAATAAAAAATCTGGATAACGTCACGTTGTACCTGTTTTTATATCCGGTATTCCAGGGCTCCGATATCAAGGTGCGCAATGTTTTATGTAGCAAGAATCCGGTCAAAGCCTGGGATGATTTAATGCTTAGCAATGTAGCGCCGCCAGAAGGTAGCTGCGCAGCTTCTTCTGACAAGGTAGTAGAGCTGGGCAAAAAACTTAACATTAATGGTACCCCTGCCTTAATTTTTGCAGACGGCGTAATAGTGCCGGGCTATATGCCGCTGGCTGGACTGGAACAGGCTTTGAATGGGCAAAAAAATTAAAGTGGAATGCAGACATGACATGTCTGCGCTTTGAAAGCGGCGACATGTCGCCGCACTCCATAAGGCTGGTTTCCTTAATTACTATTATTACTAATTAACCGACGCGTTAAGCTGGGCAACAACGAGCCCAGCACCATGCCCGCTATGCTCATCAGCAAGCCCACTAGTTGCGGTGGCATGATGGCTTCGGGCATGAACGCTTCCAGCAGCAGCCAGGACACCATACCCATGATGATGGAAAATAGAGCACCTTGCGTATTCGCTCGCTTCCAGTACAAGCCGAATACCAGCGGTACGAAAGCTGCTACCAGGGTGACCTTGTAAGCATTGCTCACCATGTCGTAAATGCCGGATGTAGAGTTCAGCGCAAACAAGGTCACCACGATTGCAAAACAAACCACCACACCGCGCATGGTCCACAGAAAATGGCGATCACTTTGATGACCAATGATGCCTTTCAGGATATTTTCGGTGAAGGTCACGGAAGGGGCAAGCAAAGTGCCACTGGCCGTACTCATAATGGCAGACAGCAAAGCACCAAAAAACATGACCTGCGCAAACACAGGCGTGTGATTCATGATCAAGGTGGGCAAGATCAA
>JAUSKS010000278.1 GCA_030646595.1 Gallionellaceae bacterium
ATGCCTTGATCCACCAGCTTGACACCAACCTGCGACTCGGTACTTATTACATGAAAAGTGTGCTGTCTTCACTGGACAATAATCCATTGCTTGCTTCTGCCGCCTACAATGCCGGGGCCAGCCGGGCGCGCAAATGGCGCGCAGACAAAACCATGGAAGGCGCGATCTATGCCGAAACCATTCCTTTTGATGAGACCCGACTATATGTCAAGAAAGTGATGAGTAACACCGTGTATTACGCCAAACTGTTTGGTCAGCCACCGCGCTCGCTCAAGCAACGGTTGGGAATCATTGCTGCCACGGATGCCACTACTTCGTCGCCACTGCCGGATGAAAAACCAGGACTTTAAAATTTATTGTGTGGGCGGCGCAGTGCGCGACCAGCTACTAGGCTTGCCCGTACAGGACCACGACTGGGTCGTGGTGGGCAGTACACCGGAAGCAATGGTGGCGCGCGGCTATCAGCCGGTGGGCAAGGATTTTCCGGTGTTTTTGCATCCCGACACGCATGAAGAATATGCGCTGGCGCGAACTGAGCGTAAAACGGCACCCGGGTATAAAGGCTTTGCCGTGCATGCCGCGCCTGATGTCACCTTGGAGCAGGATTTGCTGCGCCGAGATTTTACGGTCAACGCCATTGCGCAAGATGCCAACGGCACATTGATAGATCCTTATCACGGTATACAGGATTTGCGCGCCGGAATTTTACGTCATGTCAGCCCGGCCTTCGCCGAAGATCCGGTGCGTATTCTGCGCGCCGCGCGCTTTGTGGCACGCTTCGGTTTCAGCATTGCGCCAGAAACCCTGGTGCTAATGCGTACCATGGTAGCCCAGGGAGAAGTAGATGCGCTGGTGCCGGAGCGGGTATGGCAGGAGCTGGCACGGGGACTGATGGAAAAAACACCCGCGCGGTTTTTTACGACCTTGCGTACATGCGGCGCATTGTCAAAAATAATGCCCGAAGTAGATGCCTTGTTCGGCGTACCCCAACCACCCAAATACCACCCGGAAATTGATTGCGGCATCCACACCATGTTGGTGCTGGATGACGCTGCACAACATGATTATGCGTTGGAAGTACGCTTTGCTGCACTGACCCACGATCTCGGCAAAGGCAGCACGCCCAAGGATATGCTGCCGCGCCATATCGGGCATGAACAGCGCAGTGTCGATTTACTGCGGGACATGAGTACGCGCCTGCGTGTACCGAGCGAATGCCGTGATCTGGGTTTGCTGGTAGCGCGCTTTCACGGGGATGTGCATCGCGCCCAGGAGTTGCGTGCAGATACCATAGTGCGTTTATTTCAAAGCTGTGATGCGTGGCGCAGGCCGGAGCGTTTTACACAATTGTTGCAAGCCTGCGCTGCGGATGCCCGCGGGCGCACAGGGCATGAACAGGATGCCTATCCGCAGGCTGAGTATCTAGTACGTTTATTGCAAGTGGCGCAGGCGGTGGATGCGGGAGAAATTGCAGGGCGGTGCGAGGATAAAAATTTGATTGCAGAACGGGTAAGGGAAGCCAGAATAGAAGCCGTGGGATGCGCGCTCAAGAGTTAAGCCTTTATCCTGGAAAAGCAGTTGGCCACAGAGAACACAGAGCTCACAGAGAAAAACAATGGGTTGTCGTTAACGATCCGCTCACCCATCAGATAAACATTAAATGTGTGAAACCCGCGTTCTCTCTGTGTCCTCTGTGATCTCTGTGGCTTAAACTGCAGGTTTCAGGTTTATTTTTTCCAGCCCCCGCTGTTTTGAAAATATTCGAGTATGGCTACGCGTTGTTGCTCGCTGGGCAGAATTTTATTATTTGCCCGTATATGGCCTTCCATACGCTCAATTACGCTAGGCCAGGCCGCAGGATGAAACTGATCGGGGTTGGGCAAGGCATGGCATTGGGTGCAAATCAATTGTGCTGCCTGATACCCTGGCGATTGCTGCATATCAGTGGCTGGTGTGGTTTTATGTTTGTTACAGGCAACTACAAACAGAATCAGAAGAAGTGTAGTGATGGATTTGACGCCATAATTCATGCTGGCCATCCCATATAAGCCGGATATCTGGGCGCTTTTCTGCGTTCGGCTTTTCTGCGTTCTATCGCTACCTCTTTAGTTGTCTGGCGTCGGTCTGCTATTGACAAGGTTTTAGACCGGTTGTGCCAGATAAAAAACAGAATGACAATAAAGCATACTCCCCCGAATGTTGCGAAGATTCCCAGAAACTGGATGAGTAAATCATAGTTGCTCATGCTATCGAAATCCACCTTGGATTTTCATTACCAAGTATTAATCAGAGGGTAAACTTTGATTACTTTAAAATGATATAAGAATTAGCACAAGCTATTTTTTACATATAATGCTATGTCATATATAGACTGGCGGAGAGGGTGGGATTCGAACCCACGGTAGGCTCGCACCTACGCCTGATTTCGAGTCAGGTACATTCGACCACTCTGCCACCTCTCCCAACATAGTGGCATAAGTCTACTGAGCGAATTTGAGAGCGTGTGCTGTTGCCGCTTTAGCGGCTTACAGCCACGGCCTACCCCTTGCAGGTGTGCGGGTCGGTGCGGTGCTCGGAATCCTCGTGTACTCTTAATGTACACTCCGGTTCCTGTGCTCCGTCCCAACCCACCTCAAATCTGCTCGCTACGACTTCTGTCGCTATGTATATCAGCCCGCGCATTTTACCAGTAATGAAAAAATTCAGGCAGAATGTTAATCAGAGGTTCCTATATGCATAAACTGATACGGCTTGGGTTACTTGCTTGCTTGGGCGCACTTTTGTTTATTGCCTGCGCGCCAGACGAACTTCCCCGGAAATCATGGCGGGAAGAGTTGACTGTGATTGTGGTCCAGACCGAGAATAATGTAGATGCTGAATTTGAGCTACAACTGGTCACGTTGTTTGCCAAACAATTGCAGACCAAAATCCGCTTACTGTCTTTGCCGTTGGATAAAATTTTACCTGCATTGCGGGCCAACAGGGCGCATATGGCTGCTGCGGGCTTGCGCCGCAATGATCACGGCGATGTTTTTTACAGCTCGCCTTATCAAGTGGTCAGTGAGCAAGTGGTTTGCGGTGGTACGCTGCCCCGTAAAATAGAAGATCTATTGCATAAAGATATTGCCGTTGTGGCGGGTTCGGCCCAAGAAGCCGCGTTGCAGGAAACGCAGCAGAGATGGCCTGCGTTGCGCTGGGAAAGCCGCCGCGAGCAACTCGTTGCAGAGCTACTGGCTGAAGTTGCGGAAGAGGATCTGGATTGCACCGTAGCCAATGAGGAGCAGCTGGCATTGGCGCGTAATTACCACCCTGATCTGGATGCTGCATTTGACATTGCCGTGCCCTCCCGCCTGGCTTGGGCCTTTGCCCCCGACAGCGAGGAAGCCTTGCTAGCTGAAGCACAAAAATTTCTCACGCTGAGCAAGCAGGATGGCACACTGCGCCGTTTGCTAGATCGTTATTACGGCCACAATGAGCGGCTGGAGCCAGTGGACGCGGTGGCCTTTATTACCAAAACGCGCACGGTGTTGCCGCGTTTTCGCTCTCTGTTTGAAGAAGCGGCCACGCTGACCGGCATCGAATGGCAACTGCTGGCTGCGGTTGGTTATCAGGAATCGCACTGGAATCCGCTCGCTACCTCGCGCACTAATGTGCGCGGCATGATGATGCTGACCGAGGATACAGCGGATCGCATGAAGGTAAGCAACCGGCTGGATGCGCGGCAAAGTATTATGGCGGGGGCGCATTATTTGCAGATTTTGAAGGAACAATTACCGTTGCGTATAGATGAACCGGACCGCACCTGGCTGGCACTAGCCGCTTATAATCAGGGTGCCGGCCATCTGGAAGATGCGCGCATATTGGCCAAGCAAAGCGGGCTTAATCCGGATGTATGGGCGGATGTAAAAAAAGTCATGCCCTTATTGTCCCACCCGAATTATTATGAGCAACTCAAGCATGGCGAAGCGCGTGGAGGTGAAGCAGTGGTCTTCGTGGAAACCGTGCGTCTGCATCACGATATTTTAAAACAGCTTAATACCAGCGAAATGCCGCGACTACGTTTTAAATCTTATTTCTCGTCCGGTTTTCGTGTGCCCTGAGCAGCCGTAGTAATGCGTGTTACGCCACCCATGTAAGGCTGTAACGCCTCAGGTATTAGCACACTGCCATCAGCCTGCTGATAATTCTCCAGTATAGCTACCAGAGTACGCCCTACCGCCAGCCCGGAACCATTCAGCGTATGTACCAATTCCGGCTTGCCCTGCTCGTTGCGGAAGCGCGCCTGCATGCGCCGCGCCTGGAAAGCTTCAAAATTGGAGCAGGAAGAAATTTCTCTATAAGTATTTTGCGCCGGCAACCACACTTCAATGTCGTAAGTGAGCGCAGCGGAAAATCCCATATCGCCCGTACACAATTTGACCACTCGATAAGCCAGGCCCAGTTTTTGCAAGATCGTTTCTGCATGGCCCAGCAAAGCCTCCAGCGCTTCATATGATTTATCCGGATGCACAATTTGCACCAGCTCCACCTTGTCGAATTGATGCTGGCGTATCATGCCGCGCGTATCACGCCCATAAGAACCCGCTTCGGAACGGAAGCACGGTGTGTGCGCAACAAACTTCAGCGGCAATTGCTCTAGCGGTGTGATGGTGTCACGCACCATGTTGGTCACGGGCACTTCAGCGGTGGGGATCAAATAAAAGTTCTGTTCGCCTTGCTCGCCTAACTGCCGTGGCACCCTGAATAAATCTTCCTCGAATTTGGGCAACTGTCCGGTACCACGAATGGAATCAGCATTGACCAGATAGGGCACATACACTTCGGTGTAGTCATGCTGGCTGGTGTGCGTATCCAGCATGAATTGCGCCAATGCCCGGTGCAGGCGCGCCAGCGGGCCTTTTAGCAGGGAGAAACGTGCACCGGAAATTTTGGCAGCAGTTTCAAAATCCAAGCCGAGCGCTTCACCCAGATCAACGTGATCTTTTACTGCAAAAGCGAACTGCGGAATGTTGCCGGCTTTGCGTACTTCAAGATTGTCTGCCTCAGATTTTCCAACTGGAACATGTTCGTGCGGTGTATTGGGAATAAGCGCAAGAAATGCATTCAACTCTTGCTGCACTTGTTCCAGCCTGGTTTCCAGTTGCTTAAGTTCATCACCCAGATGCGCCACTTCGGCCATAATCGCCGAGGTGTCTTCACCCTTGGCTTTAGCCTGCCCGATCAGTTTTGATGAGCTATTGCGCTTGGCTTGCGATTCTTGCGTGCGAGTTTGAATCTGTTTGCGTTCGGATTCGAGCTGCGTAAATTTTGCTGTGTCCAGCGCAAAGCCACGGGTAGCAAGGCGGTCTGCTACTCCAGCCAGATCATTACGCAATAGTTGTATGTCTAACATGAAAACTCCAAATCCAAAACAAGTAAAACCACGCCACAGAGAACACAGAGATCACAGAGAGATTCGTTTGATACCCTTGATGAGTTGTGTTTCACCAAAATTCAATAATAGCCCACGATTAAGGCCAGTTGCCTTCAGGTACGAAAGTAATTGGGCTGTTGCAACTTCAGGAAGTGAACGCAAGGATTTCACTTCAACTACAACTTCATTCTCGACCAACAAATCCAGCCGTTGTCCACGTATTACGTAATCTTTATAAACCACATCAATTGCAACTTGCCTTTTAAACCCTATCTCCATGAGCCCAAACTCATGGCATAACGCTTCTTCGTAAATCGTTTCAAGCAATCCCGCGCCGAGTATCTTATGCACCTCGATTGCTGCCGCAATTATTTTCTCTGTCAGTTGATCTGCCACGATATTCTCTGTGACCTCTGTGTTCTCTGTGGCTAGTTTTTAGGTTCTCTGCTTTTTATCCAGCTCGCGCAAATGCGCCAGCTTCTCCGCAATTTTTGCCTCTAGCCCTCGTTCGGTCGGCTGATAAAAACTTACTTGCGGCATACCCTCCGGGAAATAATTTTCACCCGCCGCATAACCTTCCTGCTCGTTGTGCGCATAACGATAATCTTTGCCGTAATCCAGTTGCTTCATCAATTTGGTCGGGGCATTGCGCAAATGCAACGGCACGGCGCGCGAGCCATCTTGAGAGACAAAGGCGCGCGCGGCATTATACGCGACATAGCCCGCATTTGATTTGGCTGCTGCGGCCATGTACAGCACGGCTTGCGCCAGCGCTAACTCACCCTCTGGTGAGCCGAGACGTTCATACGTTGCTGCGGCATCCATGGAAATTTGTATCGCGCGTGGGTCAGCCAGGCCCACATCTTCCCACGCCATGCGCACAATGCGCCGCGCCAGATAACGCGGGTCGGCGCCACCATCCAGCATGCGCACCAGCCAATATAATGCCGCATCAGGGTTAGAACCGCGCACGGATTTATGCAGCGCGGAAATCTGGTCATAAAATGCTTCGCCGCCTTTGTCGAAGCGGCGCAGCTTTTGCGCCAGGGTATGGTCGAGAAAAGCCGCATCAATTTTTTTGA
>JAUSKS010000288.1 GCA_030646595.1 Gallionellaceae bacterium
CCCAGCAAGTAGGGGCCATACACACTCTCAGCCACACACTGAGCCAGGAACAACAGGACAAACAGCCCACACATGTCCCAGCTTGTGGAGAATGCGCCGCTTATACCCAGCTGGGCAGTGTGCTGCATAGCACAGCCCCGGTCATTCTGTTGATCTCCACCCTTGCCGTAACGCTGTCCACCACCGCCACTGTATTCCGTTCCATCCAACTTTCCGCGGCTGTTGCGCGTGGCCCCCCTGTCCAAAAAATAGCATAAACCCTGCCCCGCATTCTGCGGGGCGTTGCCATTTTTTTGGAGAAACACTTATGTTGAAATACGCAACATTTTGCATGGTACTGCTCGTGCCGTTTTATGTATATGCCGCAAGCGATGAAGATGTACGCGAGCTCCGCGCACAGATTGAGCAATTACAACAAGCGAGCCATGCTGCGCCCGTGGGCGCAGGCACGTTTAATCCGGCTATCTCGCTGATTTTGTCTGGTACTTATGGGCAATTTACCCAAAACCCCTCTGTGCCCATCACGGGTTTTGCCCGGTCTGCCAACAACAATGATTACTCCTCCGGTTTCAGCCTCAAGGAATCAGAGTTAGGTTTGTCTGCCAATATAGACCCGCAATTTCGTGGGGAAGCCACCTTGGCGCTGGCACCTGAGGGGGGCGTGAGTGTGGAAAACGCTATCGTTCAAACTACCACCTTGGGTAATGGCCTTAATTTCAAGATGGGACGCTTTTTCTCCGGGCTCGGATATCTTAATGAACAGCACGCCCATGCCTGGGATTTTGTTGACCAGCCACTGGTATACCGTACTTTTTGGGACAACCAGTTGGGTGAAGATGGTGTGCAATTGAAATGGCTGGCACCCACCGACACGTTTGTTGAAGTTGGCGCGGAGATCGGTCGCGGACGTGGGTTTCCGGGTACCGACCGACAAAAAAATGGCAGCGGTGCAGGCGTATTGTTTGCGCATGTGGGGGACGATATCGGTGTCAGCAGCAGCTGGCGTGCTGGATTTTCGGTGCACCAAACCCGGCGTGAAAATGCTGTCAGCACTGTCGGTACCGTAAACAACAGCTTCACTGGCGACAGCAAAACCGCCGGGCTGGATTTCATCTGGAAATACGCGCCCAACGGCAACGTCAAGGAAACCAATTTCAAATTGCTGGGTGAATATTTCCGGCGCAAGGAAAATGGTTTGCTTACCTATGATACGGTCAGTGCCAACATCACCGATAGTTATACCGACACGCAATCTGGCTGGTATGTGCAAAGCGTCTATCAGTTTATGTCGCGCTGGCGCACTGCGCTACGCTACGATCAACTTGATTCCGGCACTGCACAAATCGGTGCACTGAATAGCGCCAACGTCATCAGCAATTACGGCTTTACGCCCAAGCGAACTACGTTGATGCTGGACTTCAATCCCAGTGAGTTTTCACGTTTGCGTTTGCAAGTGGCGCAGGACAAATCGCGGCAGGGATTGACTGATCATCAGCTCTTCCTGCAATACGTCATGAGCCTGGGTGCTCATGGTGCTCATCAATTTTAATCTGGAGTGCGGCGACGCGTCGCCGCTTTCAAAGCGGCGTCATGCCGCCGCACTCCATAAAAAGGAACCCTCATGAAAAAAATACTTTACCCATTCTTGCTATTGCTGTTCAGCGGCAACGTCCACGCCGCACTCAACATCTTCGCCTGCGAACCCGAATGGGCAGCGCTGGCACAGGAATTGGCGGCAGATAAAGCCAGCATTTATGCGGCCACCACCGCGCTGCAAGACCCGCATCAAATTCAAGCGCGCCCTAGTTTGATTGCCAAGGCGCGGCGTGCACAATTAATACTTTGTACTGGCGCAGAACTGGAGCTTGGCTGGTTGCCCGTTATTTTGCGTGAGTCCGCTAATCCAGATATTGCGCCGGGAAAACCTGGCCACTTTGAAGCTGCAAATTTTGTCACCATGCTGGAATTGCCCAGCCATCTTGATCGCGCTGATGGTGACGTGCATGCGGCGGGCAATCCGCATATTCAAACTGACGCGCGTAATTTTCTGCCTATCGCAAAAGCATTATCAGCGCGCTTGGCTGAACTTGACCCAGGCAACGCTGCCTTCTACCAGACGCGCTTGCAAACTTTCACGCTCGCCTGGCAAGCCGCGCTGGCGCGTTGGGAAAAACAAGCTGCACCGCTCAAAGGCCAGCCGATACTGGTGCAACACCTGGGGTTTCCTTATCTCAATAACTGGTTGGGGATGAAGCAGGTTGCCGTGCTGGAACCCAAGCCCGGCATGGAACCCAGTGCGGCTCATCTGGCACGGGTATTAACCCAGTTGCAACAGTCCCCGGCGCGCATGGTGATCCGCGCCGCCTATCAAGATCCCAAACCTTCCGCATGGATTACCGAGCATGCACACATTCCATCTGTGGCCTTGCCCTTCAGCGTGGGTGGCTCGGATAGTGCAAAAAATTTGTTTGAATTATTTGATGACACAATCACACGCTTGCTGGCGGGGTTGAAATGAACGACAACGATTTGAGCATACTCTTGCCCTCTTTTATTGCCGGGCTGCTGGTGCTGGCTACTCATGTGCCATTGGGCATGAAAGTATTAGCGCGCGGCATTATTTTTGCTGACCTGGCAGTAGCGCAGATTGCCGGTTTGGGTGTCGTCATCGCCGGTTTGCTGCAATTAGCCGACTACCCCCTGGCCGTGCAAGGCATGGCTGCGGCCAGCGCCCTGCTTGGCGCTGCGCTGCTGACTGTGATCGAACGAAAATTGCCGCAAGTACAGGAAGCCTGTATCGGCCTGCTGTTTGTGCTTGCAGCCAGCGGCGGTATTTTATTGATGAGCAGCGATACGCATGCAGGCGAGCACCTCAAGGATTTACTGGTGGGGCAGATACTGTGGGTAAATAATGCACAGCTCATTGCCACTGCTCTACTCACTGCCCTCTTGCTGGCCTTGTGGCGCGTATTTAATCAACGCCTGGGTACCTTTGGATTTTATGCTTTGTTCGCGCTGGCAGTGACAGCCTCGGTGCAATTGGTCGGGGTGTATCTGGTATTCGCCAGCCTCATTGTGCCTGCACTGGCCACTTACCAAATAAAAAACCGCCGCACAGTTGCCGCATTCATCGTAGGTACGGCAGGTTATGCGGTGGGGCTGTTGTTATCCGTATGGTGGGATCTACCCACTGGCGCGGCTATTGTCTGGGCAATGGCATTGGTAGGCACGGCTGTGATGCTCAAGCAGCGCATGCAATGACGGTATAATCGCGCCTTCGATTGTTTTTGAACAGACATGACCGACAAATACGCCGTCATCGGCAACCCCATCGCGCACAGCAAGTCGCCGCAGATACATGCAATGTTTGCCCAACAGACCGGGCAAGACATCAGCTATGAGGCCATGCTCGCGCCGCTGGGGTTGGGAGAATTTTGGTCGGTCGTAAATAATTTCTTTAAGCAAGGCGGCAAAGGCATGAATGTGACAGTGCCTTTTAAAGTGGAGGCGTTCCAGAATGCGGACAAACAAAGCCCGCGCGCCCAGCATGCCCAGGCGGCAAACACATTAACATTAATTAATGGCAAGCTTGTCACGGACAATACGGATGGGGTTGGTTTAATACGTGATATTCAGATCAATCGCAAAATTCCGTTGGCCGATAAGCGCGTACTACTGCTGGGCGCGGGTGGAGCAGCACAAGGGGTGCTTTATCCTTTGCTGGAACAGAATCCCTCGCTGTTGCATATTGCTAATCGCACCAAGCAAAAAGCTGTTGTATTTATCACCACTCCTGAACTAGCCGAAGTTATGGGCAGCACCCTAGTGCAAGCCAAAGCATTCTCTGAATTACATGACCAGCAATATGACATCATCGTCAACGCCACCTCTGCTGGATTGATGGATGAAATGCCGGACATTCCAAAGACCCTCTTCGCGCCCGGTGCGCTGGCCTACGATATGATGTATGGCCGCG
>JAUSKS010000297.1 GCA_030646595.1 Gallionellaceae bacterium
TTTTTCCACACAGAATTCCATCTTCACATCAACTTAGCCATTGCCCATAATCATTATTCCGCCCGCGCAGGCGCAATCACTTCCCGATTGCCATTGCTCTGCATAGGCGTGACCACGCCCGCGCGTTCCATTTGTTCCACCAGCCGCGCGGCGCGGTTGTAGCCTATGCGCAGATGGCGCTGCACCAGGGAGATGGAAGCGCGGCGCGATTTGAGCACGATTTCTACTGCCTGATCATACAGTGCATCGGCTTCGCCATTACCACCATTATCCAGCTCGCTGCCCGTTTCCTGGTCTTCCAGCGAAGTTAAGACGCCTTCAATATATTGCGGCGTGCCTTGCGCCTTGAGATATTCAGCAACACGGTGCACTTCCTGATCGGACACGAAAGCACCATGTACGCGTTGCGGATAGCCGGTGCCGGGCGGCAGATAGAGCATATCGCCCTGGCCGAGCAGGGCTTCAGCGCCCATCTGGTCGAGGATGGTGCGCGAATCTATTTTGCTGGAAACCTGAAACGCAATACGCGTGGGCACGTTGGCTTTGATCAGGCCGGTAATGACATCCACCGACGGGCGCTGCGTCGCCAAGACCAGATGAATGCCAGAGGCGCGCGCTTTTTGCGCCAGTCGCGCAATCAGCTCTTCAACTTTTTTGCCGACCACCATCATCATGTCGGCCAGCTCGTCTATCAGCACTACGATGAAAGGCAATTCTTCCAGCGCTTCGGGGTTATCCGGCGTCAGCGTGTAGGGATTGGTAAGCGGCTGCTCGGCCTTGATCGCGTCGCGGATTTTTTGATTGTAACCGGCAATGTTGCGCACACCGAGCGAGGACATCAGGCGGTAGCGCTTGTCCATTTCCTGCACACACCAGTTGAGTGCAGATGCTGCCTGACGCATATCAGTCACCACGGGTGCCAGCAAATGCGGAATATCTTCATACACCGACAGCTCCAGCATTTTCGGATCAATCAGCAGCAAGCGCACTTGCTGCGGTGTGGCTTTGTACAGCAGGCTCAAGATCATGGCGTTGATCGCGACCGATTTGCCAGAACCTGTGGTGCCTGCCACCAGCACATGCGGCATCTTGCCCAGATCAGCCACCACGGGTTTGCCGGCAATATCCTTGCCCATGGCGATGGTGAGTGCTGAGTGCATATCCGCATAAGCCTGTGAGCTTAAAATTTCCGACAGCTTTACCACTTGCCGTTTGGGATTGGGCAGCTCCAGCGCCATGTAGGCTTTGCCGGGTATGGTTTCCACCAGGCGGATGCTGACCACAGACAAGGCGCGCGCCAAGTCGCGTACCAGATTGGTGATCTGGCTGCCCTTTACGCCGACCGCTGGTTCAATTTCATAGCGCGTGATTACCGGGCCGGGATAAGCTGCCACCACTTTTACTTCCACGCCAAAATCGTTGAGCTTGCGCTCGATCAAACGCGAGGTAAATTCCAGTGTATCTGCCGACAGCACCTCCATCTCGTGCTCTGGTTTATCCAGTAAATGCAGTGGCGGCAAAGGCGAATCGGGCATGTCGGCAAACAGCGGCACCTGTTTTTCTTGCGCCATGCGCGCCGACTGCCGCACTTCAAACAATGGTTGTTCAATATAAATGGGTTGGTGATCTTCTACGCGTTTTTTTTCTTCTTCCACGACCGCCGAGCGTTCGCTTAAAGCCTGCGCGCCTATGCGTTTGTCCTGCCAGACTTGCCAGGTGCGTAGTGTCCAGAAATAACAGGTTTCTACTACCGCACCCACCCGGTCAGTAAAACGTAACCAGGATAAACCGCTGAACAGACTGAATCCGGCTGCCATTAATGCCAGCAAAAATAAGGTGGCTCCGGTAAACCCCAGCAAGCGTGATAAACCCGCACCCAGTGCCATGCCTAACATGCCGCCGGGTGCTAGTGGCAATGCGGCTTTCAAGCTGTGCAGCCGCAATGCTTCCAGCGCACTGCTGGCCAGCAGCAACACCGCAAAACCGGCCAGCGCCAACCACAAGGCACGGCGATCAAACAGACTGTCGGGAGCAATATGGCGATAGCCTTCCCATACCCGTTGCAGCAGAAAAGCTACCCACCACCATGCAGAAAGGCCAAAGGTATACAGCAGAATATCTGCTGTCCATGCACCGAATATACCGCCCGGATTATGGGTAATGCCCGCATTGACACTATGCGACCAAGCGGGGTCGCTGGAGTTATAGCCATGCAGGATGAGAATTAAATAAATAGCCACTGCCACCAGCAATAGCCAGCGTGCTTCGCGTACCAGCCCAGCCAGGCGGCTGGGGGGGGGCGCAATATATTTATCTGACAAATCGCTCAGTGGCATGTAGCAGGGTTAATAGCGGTAATGATCAGCTTTGTACGGACCTTGCTGGGGCACGCCGATATAGGCGGCTTGCTGGTCGGTCAAGTGGCTGAGTTGCGCATTGAGTTTTTTCAATTGCAGCCGCGCCACTTTTTCGTCCAGGTGTTTGGGCAAGGTATACACGCCGACCGGATATTTGCTGGATTTTTTCTGGGCTTCTGTCCACAACTCAATTTGCGCGATGGTCTGGTTGGCAAAAGAGGAGCTCATTACATAAGAGGGATGTCCTGTGCCACAACCCAGATTCACCAGACGCCCTCTGGCCAGCAGGATAATGCGTTTTTCGGGCTGACCATTCATGGGCGGGAAAATAATGTGATCAACCTGCGGCTTGATTTCGTCCCACTGGTATTTTTCCAAAGAGGCCACGTCTATCTCGTTATCGAAATGGCCGATGTTGCACACGATGGCCTGATTTTTCATTTTTTTCATGTGCTCATGGGTGATGACATGATAGTTGCCGGTGCAGGTCACGAAAATATCGCCATGCTCGCAGGCGTAATCCATAGTGACCACGCGGTAGCCTTCCATCGCAGCTTGCAAAGCACAAATGGGGTCAATTTCCGTCACCCACACTTGCGCCGATAAGGCGCGCATGGCTTGCGCCGAGCCTTTGCCGACATCGCCATAACCGGCAATTACCGCCACCTTGCCAGCGATCATCACGTCGGTGGCGCGCTTGACAGCATCTACCAGCGATTCGCGGCAGCCGTACAGATTATCGAATTTGGATTTGGTGACCGAGTCATTGACGTTAATGCCGGGAAATTTCAATTCGCCGCGCTGATGCATTTGATATAAACGATGCACACCCGTAGTGGTTTCCTCAGTCACGCCCTTGATGGCCGCCAAGCGCTTGGAATACCAGCCGGGCTGGCTGGCAATACGCTGTTTGATAGAGGCGAACAAACAGGTTTCTTCTTCTGAAGTGGGTTTGCTGATGAGTGATGCATCTTTCTCAGCGCGCGCACCCAGGTGCAGCAACAGCGTGGCGTCGCCGCCATCGTCCAAAATCATGTTGGCGTGTTGGTCATTTGCCCATTCAAAAATACGATGCGTGTAGTCCCAATATTCTTCCAGCGATTCGCCCTTGTAAGCGAATACTGGCGTACCGCCTGCGGCTATGGCAGACGCGGCGTGGTCCTGTGTCGAATAAATATTGCACGATGCCCAGCGTACTTCGGCCCCCAATGCTTTCAAGGTTTCAATCAGCACGGCGGTCTGGATAGTCATATGCAGCGAACCAGCAATACGTGCGCCACGCAAGGGTTGGCTGGCTGCGTATTCTTCGCGTATGGCCATCAAACCGGGCATTTCTGTTTCGGCAATGGCAATTTCCTTGCGGCCAAAAGCAGCCAGTTTAATATCGGCGACTTGGTAATCAGTAAATTGTTTTGTAACAGCGTTCATGTCCAAACTCCATTCATCTAAAAGTTAATGAATGGGTGCGGTTAAAACGTGTGCCACTTACTCCGAGCCTGACGGGGGACGGTAATTAGCCCCGCTGCAGCACCCCTCGGAGGGTGGTAAAAAATGTAGGGTGGGCACGTCCTTGTGCCCACGCTGATAATCTTTGCTGCTCGCGTGGGCATGGTGCCCACCCTGCATTTTGAATTTATATTCCTGCGTCTGCACGTAAAACTGCTGCCTTGTCCGTGGCTTCCCAGGTAAAGCCCGGTTCCTCACGTCCGAAGTGACCATAGGCAGCGGTATTGGTATAAATGGGACGCAACAAATCCAGCATTTGTACAATGCCTCTCGGGCGCAGGTCAAAATGTTTCTTGACCAGCTCCGCAATTTTTTCATCCGAAATTTTACCCGTGCCGTAGCTGGTGACAAATACGCTGGTGGGCAATGCCACGCCTATGGCATAGGAAATCTGGATCAGACATTTTTCAGCCAGGCCAGCAGCCACGATATTCTTGGCGATATAGCGGCCCGCATAGGCGGCCGAGCGATCCACCTTGGATGGATCTTTGCCGGAGAATGCGCCGCCACCGTGCGGAGCTGCGCCGCCGTAGGTATCCACGATAATTTTGCGACCAGTCAGGCCACAATCGCCTTGCGGGCCGCCGATGACAAAGCGCCCGGTGGGGTTGACCAGATATTTAATATCGCCCTTGATTAATTCCTTGGGCAGCACAGGCTTGATGATGTCTTCAATCGCCGCTTCACGTATGGTTTCCAGCGACATTTCGGGCGCGTGTTGGGTGGACAGCACGACAGTGTCTATGGAGTGCGGCTGACCGTCTACATAGCGTATAGTGACTTGCGATTTGGCATCCGGGCGCAGCCAGTTGAGGCGACCATCGCGACGTAATTGCGATTGCCGCTCAACCACGCGGTGGGCCAGATAAATCGGCAGCGGCATCAGGGTATCGGTTTCATTACAGGCGTAGCCAAACATCAAGCCCTGATCGCCTGCGCCCTGATCCATGTATTCATGAGAAGCGCGGTTCACGCCTTGGGCAATGTCCGGACTTTGCTTGTCATAGGCCACCAGCACCGCACAGCCTTTGTAGTCTATGCCGTATTCGGTATTGTCGTAACCGATACGCTTGATCGCTTCACGCGCCACATGGATGTAATCCACATTGGCAGTGGTGGTGATCTCGCCAGCCAAAACTACCAGGCCGGTATTGACCAGCGTTTCAGCAGCTACCCGTGCATGGGGGTCTTGCGCTAGAATGGCGTCCAATATGGAATCAGAAATTTGATCCGCAACTTTGTCAGGATGGCCTTCAGATACTGATTCAGATGTAAATAAAAATTCGCTCATACCGCTCGCATTCTTTCAAGGTTGATTAAATAAGGGTGCGCATTATAACAAAACTTGATTATTCCCCTATGAATTCTTCCCTGGCTGCTGGTTTGTTCAATTTAATGGCGCGTTTACCTTTGGTTGTACTGCATCGTTTGGGTGTGGTGCTGGGGTGGGTCGTTTATTATTTATCCGGCGAGTATGCCGCACGCTTGCGCGAAAATTTAAGGTGCGCCTATCAAAACCATCCCTCAGCGGACATAAGTAAAATATTAAAGGAAAATATCGCAGAGACTGGCAAAGGCGTTACCGAACTGGCGTGGGTATGGCGTCGTCCGTTGAGTGAAGTATTAAACCGCGTGTCAGCCTGCCATGGCTTGGAACACTTGCAAGCTGCACATTTACGGGGTTCGGGCGTCATTATACTAACGCCCCATTTAGGATGTTTTGAGGTTATCGCTACCTATGTTGCAGCGCAGATGGCCATGACTTGCCTGTATAGGTCGCCCAAACTGACATGGCTGGATGAAATCATGCGCAATGGTCGGCAACGCGGCAACATGAGTTTGGCGCGCACTGATATTGGCGGGGTGCGCACTTTGCTCAAGGCATTGAAGCGTGGTGAGGTAATAGGTTTGTTGCCTGATCAGGTGCCGGGCAATGGCGAAGGTGAATGGGCAGAATTTTTTGGCCGCCCGGCCTATACCATGACTTTGGTAGGACGCTTGCAGGAAGCTACGGGAGCATCCATCTTGCTGTCATATGGCGAACGTCTGCCGAATGGCAGAGGTTATGTCATCCATATTGCGCCCTTTGAGCCGACTGCGGATATGCGCTTTACCCGACAGATTAACGCTGCGCTGGAGCAGATCATACGTACCTGCCCCGCCCAATATTTGTGGAGCTACAATCGTTATAAAATTCCGGCAGGAGTCCATCCCCCCGGTAATGGAAAGAGTTAACATGGCTGTACGCCTTGCTGTATTCATATTGTGGTTGCTGCATTTTTTGCCTTTCCGGGTGTTGGTGGGCATTGGCAATCTGCTTGGTTTGTTATTGCATCGCGTGGCGCGTGAGCGGCGCAGGGTGGCCCATATCAACTTGCGCTTGTGTTTTCCGCACATGAGCGAACAAGAGCGTAACCAACTGGTGCGCAAAAATTTTCAGGCGTTCGGGCGCAGCCTGATTGAACGCAGCATTTTATGGTGGTCCAGTGGGGAATATATTAAAAGCCTGATTCGTGTGCAAGGTGAAGAATATTTTAATGCAGTGAAAGGCAAGCCCGTTATTTTGCTTACCCCTCATTTCGTTGGCATGGATGCGGGCGGCTCCTGGATAGCGCAGCAGGTCAATGTGGTCTGTGTGTATGCCAACCAGAAGAATCGTTACTTGAGCGATTTGTTGTTGCAGAAGCGCATCCGTTTTGGCCAGCAGCGGCTGTATTCGCGGCAGCAAGGTCTGCGCCCCATAGTCAAAGCATTGCGTGAAGGATGGCCATTCATTTATCCGACCGATCAGGATCAAACCGTCAAAGATGGCGCATTCATTCCTTTCTTTGGTGTGCCTGCTGCGACGGTGACGACGGTGTCGCGTCTGGCGGCCATGACCGGCGCTGCTGTTGTGCCTTGCATCACCCGTGTGCTGCCGGGTGGTGAAGGTTACGAACTGCGTTTTTATCCGCCGTGGGAGAATTACCCGACCGATGATGTGATTGCCGATACGCGCCGTGTTAATGAATTCATCGAGCAACGCGTATTGGAAATACCGGAGCAATATTTCTGGCTGCACAAGCGCTTCAAGACCAGGCCGGAAGGCGAGAAGAGATTTTATTAGCTTGTAGCTAGTAGTCAGTAGCCAGTCGTTGCTACCCGCTACGAGCTACCCGCTTTGAAGGGGACGAAATGAAATACCGCGATTTGCGCGACTTTATCGCGCAACTGGAAA
>JAUSKS010000300.1 GCA_030646595.1 Gallionellaceae bacterium
CAAAATGGACGGCCAGGAATATATGACCATGCGTGAAGACGACATCATAGGCGTAGTCGAGAAGTAAGTCATTAACGAATTCTAGGAGAAGAAACATGGCAGCAAAAGAAGTGAAATTCCATGACGCCGCGCGCAGCAAAATGGTAGCGGGTGTCAATATTTTGGCCAATGCAGTTAAAGTCACTCTCGGTCCTAAAGGGCGTAATGTAGTACTGGATCGTTCCTATGGCGCACCCACCATCACCAAGGATGGCGTATCGGTAGCCAAAGAAATCGAACTGAAAGATAAATTTGAAAATATGGGCGCGCAGATGGTCAAGGAAGTTGCTTCCAAGACTTCTGATGTGGCCGGTGATGGCACCACTACCGCCACAGTGCTGGCTCAATCCATCGTGCAGGAAGGCATGAAATTTGTTGCTGCTGGCATGAACCCGATGGACCTCAAGCGCGGCATAGACAAGGCAGTAATCGCTGCCGTGGCTGAGCTGAAAAAATTATCCAAGCCTTGTACTACCAGCAAAGAGATCGCTCAAGTCGGTAGCATTTCTGCCAATTCCGATACCGTAGTAGGTGAAAAAATTGCCCAAGCCATGGAAAAAGTAGGTAAGGAAGGCGTGATTACTGTTGAAGACGGTAGCGGTCTGGAAGATGAACTGGATATCGTTGAAGGTATGCAATTTGATCGTGGTTATTTGTCCCCTTACTTTATCAATAGCCAGGACAAGCAAATCGCAGCAATGGAAAATCCTTTCATCCTGCTGCACGACAAAAAAATCTCCAACATCCGCGAACTGTTGCCACTGCTGGAACAAGTAGCCAAAGCCGGGCGTCCTTTGCTGATTATCGCTGAGGATGTAGATGGCGAAGCACTGGCCACTCTGGTGGTAAACAACATCCGTGGCATTCTCAAAACTGTAGCGGTCAAGGCACCTGGTTTCGGCGATCGCCGCAAATCCATGCTGGAAGATATTGCTATCCTGACTGGCGGCACCGTGATTGCTGAAGAAGTAGGCTTGTCACTGGAAAAAGCGACGCTGGCCGAACTGGGCCAAGCCAAGCGCGCTGAAGTTGGCAAGGAAAACACCATCATCATAGACGGCGCGGGCAAGGAAGATGCAATCAAAGGCCGTATTAGCCAAATGAACAAGCAGGTCGAAGATGCCAGCAGCGATTACGTCAAAGAAAAATTGCAAGAACGCAAAGCCAAATTGGCTGGCGGTGTTGCGGTCATTAAAGTTGGTGCTTCTACCGAAGTAGAAATGAAAGAGAAAAAAGCGCGTGTCGAAGACGCCCTGCATGCAACCCGTGCAGCGGTGGAAGAAGGCATTGTTCCTGGCGGCGGTGTTGCACTGCTGCGCGCCAAAGTCGCTGTGGCGACCTTGAAGGGATCTAATCATGATCAGGATGCTGGTATCACCATCGTATTGCGCGCCATGGAATCTCCATTACGTGCCATCGTGGAAAACGCTGGCGACGAGCCTTCAGTAGTCGTCAACAAAGTGCTGGAAGGTAAAGGCAGCTTTGGCTACAACGCAGCCACCAGTGAATATGGCGACATGCTGGCCATGGGCGTAGTGGATCCAACCAAAGTCACTCGTGTAGCGCTGCAAAATGCGGCTTCTATTGCAGGCTTGATGCTTACCACTGCCTGCATGGTAGCTGAATCACCAGAAGACAAGCCAGCCGGTGGCGGCATGGGTGGCGGTGATATGGGCGGCATGGGTGGTATGGGCGGCATGATGTAATGTAGTGTCACGTTGTTTTTGTGTCTCCAACAAACCCCGCTTCACGCGGGGTTTGTTTTGTTGCTGACTTAACTGTGATGTTTCATATATAATGCGCGCCTTCGCGTAGGCTCGGTAGCTCAGTCGGTAGAGCAGAGGACTGAAAATCCTTGTGTCGGTGGTTCGATTCCGCCCCGAGCCACCAATCGATTTGCTTCTCACACATTATTAAAAAGGCTGCACCACAACATGGTCGCCTGCTTCAACATTTCCTTGTGCCAACGGTAAAACAATAAAACAATTGGCTTTGCTCATGGAGCTAAGAATTCCTGAACCTTGCTCTCCGGTTGTACGCACTACCCATGCACCATTTTCATTCTGGCTGAAAATACCACGCTGAAATTCTGTCCGTCCTGGAATTTTTCGAATCGGGCTGGTGCAGATGGCATTAAAAGTAAATGGTGGCTGTACCGCTTGCCCCATCAGTTTGCATAAGGCGTCACGTACGAATTGCATGAACGTCACCATCACTGCGACTGGATTGCCGGGTAAACCAAAGAAGTGGCAGGTGCCAATTTTTCCGTAAGCCAACGGCCTGCCCGGCTTCATTGCAATTTTCCAGAATACGACCTCGCCGATTTCAGCCAGCAATTGTTTGATGTAATCCGCCTCACCCACGGAAACACCACCGCTGGTGATGATGACATCTGCCTGTTGCGCCGCATCCAGCAAAGCTGTCTTGATGCTGGCTCGCTCATCGCGAATGTTGCCCATATCCAGAACTTCCACGTTCAATTCGCCCAGCAGGCCGTGCAGTGAATAACGGTTGCTATCGTAGATCTGGCCAGGAGCAAGTGGCGTACCGGGTTGTTGTAATTCATCGCCAGTGGAAAAAATAGCCACCTTCAGTTTGCGATATACGGTAACCTCATCAAAGCCGAGTGAGGCCAGCAAACCCATTTGTGCAGGCCGGATAATTTGTCCGCACTCCAGCACCTGCGAACCCTGCTGCATATCTTCACCCACCCGGCGAATATTCTGACCACGATGTACCTTGCTGGACAGGGTGATCGTGTCACCCTCAATGCTTACCTGCTCCTGCATCACCACGCTATCGCAGCCCTTGGGTATCAGTGCGCCGGTCATGATGCGCACACATGCACCCGCAGTCACCACTCCTTCAAACGCATGTCCGGCATAGCTGCTGCCTATCACCTGTAAGCGGGTTAAATTGGAAAAGGGCAGGGCATAACCATCCATCGCTGAATAGTCATGTGGCGGCACATGCAGGGGAGACAACACATCATGCGACAAAGTGCGATGCAGTGCAGTATGCAGACTAACTGTTTCCGTTGCCGTAAGCGGCGTCAAAAATTGCTGGACAAGTTCGCGCGCTTGCTCCACTGGCATGGATGCAGGATCGTAATCCGGCAAGGCGTCCAGCTGAGATAGGCGAAGATTGCGGGATTTCATCATGAGCTTAGCGTGAAGTTTCAATAGTTTATCAAGTAACTCGCTAAATGCGGAAATAAAGGCCTGTTCTTTGCTTCCATAAAATAGAGTCAATGTAAATAATTTAACAAATATTTGTTTGTTTGGTGTAGAGTTCCTCGCAAGCGAACTTGGTTTACAGGCTCGCTGATATAAAGTTGAGCAATAACTTATCCCTCAACTTATGCAGTTTTTTCTCACCCTATGAAAGGATTATCATGAAAAACAGCTTCAATAGCCATTGGTTAACCGCCTTGGCTGCTACGTTGCTCACTTGCAGTCCGCTGATAGCAGCTGCAGAAGAAGATTTCCCGGCGTTGGTCAAGCGTCTACAAGATGCAAAGCCGGGTTTTGCTGATCGTCAACAAAAGCTGTTGACCGAACGCTACGATATGGCCGACCGTCCGGCGCAGGGCGTAACCATGTCACGCGGCAAAGCAGTGCAGGACGGTACGCGGGTCAAGTTGCCCAAAGGGGTGACGTGGGAGCAATTGGCTACCCTGTCGCCTGAAGACATCAAGAACAAGAATTTGTGGCCAGCAGGATTTTTTCCCTTGCCACACCCTCATCACGAAGCGGGCGGCATGATATTTCCCAAGCAACTTATCGATGAGACCAAGCTGCAAACCGGTCGCGATTTAACGCGCTTTGATCTTGATTTCGATTTGCCCAAGCATTTGCTGCCTGAATTTCCTGCACCCATTTATTTGACTACACGGCCTGATCTGGGCGACGTATCGCAGGGAAAGCTGGTCACGCTGGATAATTTCTATGGCTTGTTCAAGAATACCCTCAACCCCAAACAAATCGAAGGTCTGCGGCTACTGGTAACACCTTTCCCGCAAGCCCAGTTCAATGCGACCGACGACCGCCGCAGCTTGCATGCTCACATAGGCGTAGCGTGTTTTGACTGCCATGCGAACGGGCACACTACTGCTGCGACCCACACCGTCGGCGATATTCGTCCCAATGAACACCGGCATCGCATTGATACCCCCAGCTTGCGTGGCGTGAATGTACAGCAGTTGTTCGGTTCGCAGCGCGCGCTCAAAACAGTGGAAGACTTCACCGAGTTTGAGCAACGTGCCGCGTATTTTGACGGCGATCCAGCCCAGGCGACCAACAAAGGGGTGAACATTCTCGAGCGTGGCAGCCAGGTTCATTTCATGAGTGAATTTCAATCCATCCTCGATTTCCCGCCCGCCCCCAAGCTCAATATCATGGGCAAACTTGATCCCTCCAAGGCCAGCGAAGCCGAGTTGCGCGGACAAGCGCTGTTCTTTGGCAAAGCGCAATGTTCCACTTGTCACACACCGCCTTATTACACCGACAACTCCATGCACAACCTGAAGGTGGAACGCTTCTTCAAGGAGAAAATGATTAACGGACGCTTGGCCAGTGCCGACGGCCCGATCAAAACCTTTCCCTTGCGTGGTATCAAAGACTCTCCGCCCTATCTGCATGATGACCGTTTATTGACTTTGGACGATACCGTGGAATTTTTCAACCTGGTGCTGGAACTCAAACTCAGTGCAGCAGAGAAGAAGGACATCGTCGCCTTTATGCGTCAGCTATAACTGCAAACCTTCCGCAATAAAAATAACCCAGACTACACCAGATAGGTGTGGGCTGGGTTTTACCGTCTCCTCCAGCTACTGCAATACCTCATACCCAATATTTAAGCATTGCTGTGGAATCAAATAAATTAAATATCATTAATAATAATTGATTTATTACTTAATTTATATTAAGTTTAGTTTAAGCGAGGGAATGATGTTAAAAAATTAACTCAGTATTGTTGAATACCGACAGATACATCCCCCCGCTTAGATGCAAACCCTTCAACGAAAATATTTAGGAGACAGTGAACATGTTAACAACTAAATGCATCCTCAAGCCGCTCTTGCAATTTGCTCTTGTTTGCACGTACCTGAGCATGGGGGGTATACAGATTGCCCAGGCAGGTGGCACACCCTCGCCAGGGTCATTGGATACAACTTTTGGCATCAATGGAATTACGCAGACAGATTTTAATAATCTGCAGAATGAGGTTACTCGTGCGACCACGCAAGCGGATGGCAAAATTGTCGTGATTGGTTATGATAATAACCTATCTAATACAGCCTATGATTTTGTCGTGGTACGCTATCATCCCAATGGTAGCTTGGATACCAGCTTCGGAACCAATGGTCGGGTTACCACTGATTTTTATGACCCAAGCATGAGTCTCAGCCCTTGGAACACCGATGTTAATGATTATGCGGAATCTGTAGCAATTCAACCCGATGGGAAAATTATCGTGGCTGGCACTACGGCGTACCAGGCCGCAGCTACTGGCTATACATATGGTACAAGTGATTTCGCGCTTGCCCGTTACAACTCCAACGGTACATTAGACAGCACGTTCGGCAATGGGGGAAAGTTACGCATTGATTTCGCGGAACTGGGGCAGAGCGATGGCGCTGCCGATTTGCTGATCTTGCCCAATGGCCAGATACTGGTGGTGGGTACAGCAGTGAATGGTTATGACAGCTCCAGCCAGACTTCCTATACCAGCATTGCCATGATCCGTTTAGATTCAGATGGAGGAATAGATCGATCTTTCGGAAACCGCGGGAAAACACTTTCCACCAGCAATGAATGGCAAATTGCCAATGCTGTGTTACAGCCCGATGGAAAAATTGTCGTGGGCGGGCATTACGGTATTAGCTGGAATTATGGCAGAACCCAGGCTGCTGTCGCCCGTTTCAACGCGGATGGTTCGGCAGATAGCAGTTTTGGCACTAATGGCTATACGATAACCGCCTACCCATCTACCTTTGAATCCTACTTCGCTGAAGTCGCCGTACAGGTATTATCGGATGGTACATTCAAGATTGTCGGAGTTGGATCTGCTTGGGCATACCTCCCCAATACCGGCGGATTCAGTGATGGCTATGTTTTTACTGCCGCTCGATACAATAGTGACGGGACATTGGATGCCACCTTTGACGGCGATGGTTTGGTCGTAACCAATCTTCCTAGGGTGTATCAGGAATATTTTAATAGCCTGATTGTGCAAGCCGATGGAAAGATACTGGCGGGCGGGGCGTCCACTGGTGTTATTACGCTTATTCGCTATAACGTAGATGGCAGTTTGGATACGCGTTTTGGCAGCAAAGGGATTGCCAGCAGTTCGGCGGTTACGGGCTGGTTCAATAAATTATTGTCGGTAGCCAACAATAAAGTCGTCGCAGTGGGTACCATGCAAGGTGGTAGCACCACCTATACGGATCATCTGTTGACCCGCTATTTTCAATAGCGATCTGTTATTTGCAATTTACAATCGGTTCGGATGATCTACTGAGAAGACCGATAATCACTGGTTTTCTGTTGTCTCAGTATTAATCTTGCAACCCATATAGTGTGGGCACGTCCGCGTGCCCACAATTGCAATGCTGCAAATCTCCTTGTCGCATGCATCGCAAAAAATTATTCCCAGAGCAATATTTCATCCCCGCCAGCCCCATGCAACATACTCTACCGATTTGGTGCAAATCGACTCCGTACGCCTTGCATTGGTGCATGATTCATTTTGCATAGCTGAAGCATCGCGTTAAATCAGGGCTTCTGTCGAGATGGCATAAGTCTTGCGTATGTAAGATTATGAAGCCAGATTTAATCATCCAAGAACAAATGCTGCGGGTGCTGCTGGTCGAAGCGACCTTGGAGCGCGCGGTCATGCTCAAGCATGCCTTGCATGAGGCGGGCTGCCGCATCGCGGCGCATGTTACGTCCAGTTCGGATTTGCCGGGGCTGGTGCATGAGCTCAAGCCGGATATGATTATTCTCGATACCGAATCACCGGATAGAGATACGCTAGAACATCTGTGCGTGATCAGCCGCGATCAACCGCGACCGATTGTGATGTTTACCAACGATGGCGACAAAACAAAAATTCGCGCGGCGATACAGGCTGGGGTCAGCGTGTATGTGGTGGATGGACTCAGGAGCGAACGCTTACGCGCCATCATGGATGTAGCCATCGCGCGCTTCAATGAAATTCAGGGTCTGCGGCATAATCTGGAGCAAGCGGAAAGCCAGCTGGCCGGGCGCAAGGATGTCGAGCGCGCCAAAGGCATATTGATGAAGCAGCGCGGTTGGTCGGAAGAAGATGCTTATCAGGCATTACGCAAGATGGCCATGGGCAAAGGAGAAAAACTATCCGAGGTGGCACGGCAAGTAGTGGCGGTGGCGGATTTGCTGGGTTAGCCAGGGAGTAAATGAGCATAGTCAGGTAAGCACTGAGACGGCTCAACGGCGAGTCGGATTCAGATAAATTTTTGGCCAAGTGGCCAGCAGGGGACAAAGGCGTCCATACACGGGAGTGATCTCTCATGTATGTGACGCCTTTTTTATTGGGATTTTTAATCAAGGAGGTAGCAATGAAAGATGAAAGCAAGAACAGCCGCAGAGATTTTATAAAAGGTAGCGCCACCATGATAGGCGGCGCAGCACTGATGGCCATGTTGCCGCCGGGTGTGCGCAGTGCTGCTTATGCAGCCGGTTCAGACGCGCCGGAAAAGCCGGAAATAAAAGTTGGATTTATTCCGCTCACCGATTGTGCCTCGGTGGTGGTGGCGGCCATGCGCTTTGGCGAGAAATATGGCATCAAGATTATTCCTTCCAAAGAAGCCTCGTGGGCCGGGGTACGCGACAAGCTGGTGAACGGCGAGCTGGATGCGGCGCATGTGTTGTACGGTTTGATCTATGGCCTGCAACTCGGCATAGGCGGGCCGAAAACCGATATGTCGGTGTTGATGACACTGAACCACAACGGCCAGGCCATCACGCTTTCCAATCAACTCAAGGACAAGGGCGCGACCACTGGCGAAGCGCTTAAAAAATTGGTGGATGGCGAAAAGCGCGACTACACCTTCGCCCAGACATTCCCTACTGGCACGCATGCCATGTGGTTGTATTACTGGCTGGCCAGCCACGGCATCAATCCGCTGAAGGATGTCAAAACCATCACCGTGCCGCCGCCGCAAGTGGTGGCCAATATGCGCGTCGGCAACATGGATGGGTATTGCGTGGGCGAGCCGTGGGGTGCGCGCGCGATTTACGACAAGATCGGTTTTACTGCGGCTACCACGCAAGACATCTGGAAAGATCACCCGGAAAAAGTGTTGGGCTGCACCGCAGAATTTGTGCAGAAAAATCCCAACACCGCGCGCGCACTGATCATGGCTGTGCTGGAGGCTTCCAAATACATAGACACGATGGCTAACCGCCCCAAGGTGACGCAACTGATCGCCGAAAAATCCTATGTAAATACTACCGAGGAGGTGATAGAGCAGCGCTTCATCGGCAACTATGAAGACGGCTTAGGCAAGAAATGGAAAGACCCCAACATGATGAAATTTTATAACGACGGCGCGGTGAATTTCCCGTATCTGTCCGATGGCATGTGGTTCCTGACGCAACATAAACGCTGGGGCATGCTCAAGGAAGACCCGGATTATCTGGCCATCGCCAAGAAAATCAATCAGGTGGAGCTATACAAACAAGCTGCGTCGCAGGTCAAGGTGCCCATACCCAAAGATGAGATGCGCAGTTCAAAGTTCATGGACGGCGTGGTGTGGGACGGCAAGG
>JAUSKS010000303.1 GCA_030646595.1 Gallionellaceae bacterium
GGTGTGGAATGGGCGCAATAGTGCCGGGGCGATTGTGCCTAAGGGGAGTTATTCCTATCAGGTGCAGGCTACCGATCAGGCGTTGAATCAGTCGGCTGTGCAGAGTGGGGGTGGGCAGGTGCGGTGAGTATGAGTTAATCCAGTTGCCATTCCGGTATATGTCACCGGAATGGCAATATTCGGTTTAAGGAGTTGGTAATCGCAGGAGTGATCCTGCGATTTTTTTACGCCCAAAAAAGCAGGGGTGCGATGAATCGCACCCCTACAATATTTTCGATATTGACTGAGAAAATTGACTGAGAAATAGGAGGAGGCAAGCCGATTTTTTGCAACGTAATCTACATATGCTTAACCATCGCCTCACCAAACGCCGAGCATGAGACTTGTTGCGCGCCCGTCATCAGCCGCGCAAAATCGTAAGTCACGGTCTTGGCGGCGAGTGCGCCTTCCATGCCTTTGATAATCAGGTCAGCCGCTTCCAGCCAGCCGAGGTGACGCAACATCATTTCCGCCGATAGAATCAAGGAGCCGGGATTGACATAATCCTTGCCCGCATATTTCGGTGCCGTGCCGTGCGTGGCTTCGAACATGGCAATGCTGTCGGATAAATTCGCGCCCGGTGCAATGCCTATGCCACCGACCTCTGCTGCCAGTGCGTCGGAAATATAATCGCCATTCAAATTCAAGGTGGCAATCACATCATATTCAGCCGGGCGCAATAAAATCTGCTGCAAGAAAGCATCGGCAATAACATCCTTGATGACAATTCCATTAGGCAGTTTTACCCACGGTCCGCCATCTATTTCCACGCCGCCAAATTCGCGCTTGGCCAGTTCATAACCCCATTTCTTGAAACCGCCTTCGGTAAATTTCATGATGTTGCCCTTGTGTACCAGGGTCACTGAGGTGCGCTTGTTGTCTATGGCATATTGTATTGCGCGACGTATCAGACGTTCGCTGCCTTCGATGGAAACTGGCTTGATGCCGATCGCGGAAGTAGCCGGGAAACGGATTTTGCTGACGCCCATTTCATTTTGCAGGAAGGCGATTATTTTCTTGGCCTCAGGCGAGCCTGCTTCCCATTCAATCCCGGCGTAAATATCTTCAGTATTTTCGCGGAAGATCACCATGTCCACTTTATCCGGTGCCTTGACCGGACTCGGCACGCCGGTAAACCAGCGCACGGGACGCAGGCAGACATATAAATCGAGTAACTGGCGCAATGCCACATTAAGCGAACGCATGCCACCAGAAGTGGGTGTGGTGAGCGGGCCTTTGATGGAGACTACATATTCGCGCACGGCCTGTACGGTTTCATCTGGCAGCCAGGTGTCATTGCCATAGACCTGCACCGCTTTTTCTCCGGCATATACTTCCATCCACTGTATCTTGCGCTTGCCGCCATATGCTTTGGCCACTGCGGCATCCACCACGCGCATCATGGGCGGGGTGATGTCCACGCCGGTGCCGTCTCCTTCGATGTAGGGAATAACAGGCTGATCGGGAACATTCAGGGAATAATCTTTATTGATGGTAATTTTCTGGCCTGAGGCAGGCACTTTGATGTGTTGGTACATTAGCTTCTCCAGTGATAATGCACAGATTATATCGTGCTTTCCTGCGGTATAATGCGCGTCCTTTTCGATAGGAGGAAACCATGCCTATTTATGAATATCGTTGCAATAGTTGTGGCATACAAAAAGATGTGCTGCAAAAAATCAGCGATGCACCGCTGACAACCTGCCCCGTTTGCAGCAAGGAAACATTCAGTAAACAGCTTTCTGCCGCTGGTTTTCAGCTCAAGGGCAGCGGCTGGTACGTCACTGATTTCAAAGGTGCGGGCAATAAACCTGCAGCCAAAACTGAAGCCAGCGCCACCCCGCCCGCCGCCCCGGCGGCAAGTGATCCGTCGTGAAAAAATATCTGCTCACTGGTTTGCTGGTCTGGGTTCCACTCGGTATTACCGTCTGGATATTGAACCTGACCATCAGCACACTGGACCAGAGTTTGCTGCTGCTGCCCGGCAACTGGCATCCCGATAAATTATTAGGGGTGCATATCCCCGGCCTGGGCGTTATTCTGACTGTGGTGATCGTAATAGGCACGGGTCTGCTGGTGCGCAATGTGCTCGGCCAGCGCCTGCTACGCTATTGGGAAAGTCTGCTGCATCGCATTCCTGTAGTGAACAGCATTTATCATGGCGTGAAGCAGGTCAGTGATACCTTGCTCTCCAGCAATGGTCAGGCTTTCCGCAAGGTGCTGTTGGTGCGCTACCCTCACCCCGCCGCCTGGTCACTGGCATTTCAGACCAGCATACCGGGCGAAGTGGTGCAGCAATTGAAGGATGAGTATGTGGCGGTATTCATTCCCACCGCGCCCAGCCCGGTGAATGGATTTTATTTTTATGTGCGCAAGGCAGATGTCATTGAGCTTAACATCAGTGTGGATGTAGCCCTGAAATCCATCGTTTCGATGGGCGTGGTTGCGCCTCCGGCTAATGTTTTACCTGCCAGCACCCTTACCTCTTTTTCCGATTTATAAAACTTAACGAATATGCGAACTCATTATTGCGGCCATCTCAACGTAAGCAACCTCGGCCAGACCGTCACTCTATGTGGCTGGGCGCATCGCCGTCGCGACCACGGCGGGGTGATTTTCATCGACCTGCGTGATCGCGAAGGGCTGGCGCAAGTGGTATGCGATCCAGACCGCGCTGACATGTTCAAGATTGCCGAATCGGTGCGCAATGAATTTGTGCTGCGCATCGTCGGCCGGGTGCGCCGTCGCCCGGAAGGCACAACCAATGCCAATCTCGGCAGTGGCGAAATTGAAATCCTGTGTCAGGAAATCGAAGTGTTGAATGCTTCGGTCACACCGCCGTTCCAACTGGACGATGAAAATCTGTCCGAAAACGTGCGCCTGACCCATCGTGTGATTGACCTGCGCCGCCCGCAAATGCAGAGGAACATGATGCTGCGTTACAAAACCGCCATGTCTTTCCGCCGCTTTCTCGATGCCAAAGGTTTTATCGACATAGAAACGCCGATGCTGACCAAGAGCACACCGGAAGGTGCGCGCGATTATTTGGTGCCGTCGCGTGTGCATGCGGGTGAATTTTTTGCGCTGCCGCAATCGCCGCAGTTGTTTAAACAATTGCTGATGGTGGCCGGATTTGACCGCTACTACCAGATCACCAAATGTTTTCGCGACGAGGATTTGCGCGCCGACCGTCAGCCAGAATTTACCCAGATAGACGTGGAGACTTCGTTCCTGGGCGAGACCGAAATCATGGCGCTGATGGAAGAGATGATACGCACGGTGTTCAAGGAAGCGTTGAATGTGACGCTGCCCAACCCCTTTCCGCAAATGACTTACGCCGAGGCGATGGCGCGCTTCGGTTCTGACAAACCCGACCTGCGCGT
>JAUSKS010000307.1 GCA_030646595.1 Gallionellaceae bacterium
TTTTTCAGATAGCCCGCATAAGTTTTGGCTGTTTCCGGGCCGATATCGAAAATCATGTCGTCATCGTTGATGTCGGCCACTTTCTTGACGATAGCCCTTTCATTGGCATCAAATTTTTTGCCCACCACCACATCCGTCGGCACCGGAATATCGCCGCCCTTGGCGCGCGCCGCCGCAATCAGCCGCTGCGCTTCGCCCACCAGATCGGCCTCATACAAGGACTTGCCGACGTTAAAACCGGCGGCCTTGATAAAGGTATTGGCAATGCCGCCGCCGACGATCAACTGATCCACGATGTGCGACAGCGATTCCAGAACCGTGAGTTTGGTCGAAACTTTGGAGCCGCCGACAATGGCGACCATGGGGTGTGCCGGGCTTTTCAGCGCCTTGCCCAGTGCTTCCAGCTCTGCCGCCAGCAAGGGGCCAGCACAAGCGATAGGTGCATATTTGGCCACCCCATGCGTAGAGGCCTGGGCGCGATGCGCGGTGCCAAAGGCATCCATCGCATAAATGTCACATAGCTTGGCTATTTTTTGGCTCAGTTCATCGTTGTTTTTTCCTTCGCCTTTATTGAAGCGCACGTTTTCAAACAACACTACTTCGCCGTTGGAAATCGTGAAACCGCCGCCCAGCCAGTCTTTGATCACGCGCACTTCTTTACCCAGCAATTCGGACAAGCGCTGTGCTACCGGCTTGAGCGAATCGGCTTCGGAATAAACACCTTCTTCCGGGCGGCCCAGGTGGGACATCAACATTACCTTGGCCCCGGCCTGCATGGCATGTTGTATGGTGGGCAGCGAAGCGCGGATACGGGTATCGTCGGTCACGCTGCCATCATCGGCTTGGGGCACATTCAAATCTTCGCGGATCAGGACACGTTTGCCCTTGAGATCCAGGTCGGTCATTTTGATTATGGTCATGGGTTTCTTTCGTTACAGGGACTAGAGGCTAGGGACTAGAGGCTAGCAAAACCCTAGTCCCTAGCCTCCAGCCCCTAGCCCCTTCAAGTTATTTAGCGATATGCTGAACAAAGCGCATCAGGTTGCAGGTGTAACCATATTCATTGTCATACCACGACACGACCTTGACGAAAGTCGGGTCCAGGGCAATGCCCGCCTTGGCATCAAATATGGAAGAGCAAGTGTGGCCACGGAAGTCGGTGGACACTACATCGTCACTGGTATACGCCAGCACACCCTTCATCGCGCCTTCGGAAGCTGCCTTCATTGCCTTGCAGATGTCATCGTAGCTGGCAGGCTTGTTTAATTCCACGGTCAGATCAACTACCGACACGTCGGAAGTTGGCACACGGAAAGCCATGCCAGTCAGTTTTTTGTTCAGTTCAGGAATCACCACACCTACCGCTTTGGCCGCACCCGTGGAAGAGGGAATAATATTTTCCAAAATGCCACGACCACCGCGCCAATCCTTGGCCGACGGGCCGTCTACCGTTTTCTGAGTGGCCGTTGCTGCATGCACTGTAGTCATCAGGCCGCGCTTGATGCCCCAGGTGTCATGCAGCACTTTGGCTAAGGGGGCCAGACAGTTGGTGGTGCAGGAAGCAGCGGATACGATGTTCTCGCCCTTGTAGCTGGTGTGGTTCACACCGTACACGAACATTGGCGTATCGTCTTTGCTGGGCGCAGACTGCACGACTTTTTTTGCGCCCGCAGTAATATGCGCCTGGCAGGTTTCCTTGGTCAGGAAGAAACCAGTGCATTCGATGACGATGTCTACGCCTGCTTCATTCCATTTCAAATTAGCCGGATCACGCTCGGCGGTCAGGCGTATCTTCTTGCCATTTACCACCAGATTGCTGCCGGACACCGACACGTCGCCCTTGAAATTGCCATGCACCGAATCATAGCGGAGCATATAAGCCAGATAGTCCGGCTCCAGCAAATCGTTGATGGCAACGACTTCAATTTCCGGGAAATCCTTGATCGCCGCGCGGAATACCATGCGGCCGATGCGGCCAAAACCATTAATACCAACTTTAATTGCCATGTGTTTCTCCCATAGTTTAAAAATTTACAAAACTTTTTTAACGGCCTTCACTACATTGTCGGTAGTGAATCCAAAATGTTTGAACAAGTCGCCTGCGGGTGCAGATTCGCCGAAGGTATCCATACCGACGACTGCGCCATCCAGCCCGACATATTTATACCAGAAGCCTGTTATGCCAGCCTCAACCGCGACCCGCTTGCTACCTTTGGGTAATACGCTGTCCTTGTAGGCTTGATCCTGGCGATCAAAAACATTGGTCGACGGCATGGACACCACGCGCACATTGATGCCTTCAGCGGCCAATGCTTTTTGTGCATCCATTGCCAGCGCCACTTCCGAGCCGGTAGCGATAATCACCGCTTGTGGCTTGCCGCCCGCGGCTTCTGACAGAATGTAAGCACCTTTGCGGATGTTGGCGATTTGCGCCGCATCGCGCTTCTGGAAGGCCAGATTCTGGCGGCTGAAAATCAAGCTGCTTGGACCATCTTTACGTTCCACTGCCGCCACCCAGGATACGGCGGATTCCACTGTGTCGCAGGGACGCCAGACTTCCATGTTGGGGATGTAACGCAGGGTAGCAGTTTGTTCTACGGGCTGGTGCGTGGGGCCATCTTCACCCAGGCCGATAGAGTCATGCGTATACACAAAAATTACTCGCTGCTTCATCAGCGCCGCCATGCGCAAGGCATTGCGCGCGTATTCCGAGAACATCAGGAAGGTGCCGCCAAAAGGCAGCAGGCCGCCATGCAGCGCCATGCCGTTCATGATGGCCGACATACCAAATTCACGTACGCCATAGCTGATATAGTTGCCCGTGGTATTGGCGTGTACGTGCTTGGCACCTGTCCAGTTGGTCAGGTTGGAGCCAGTCAGGTCAGCCGAGCCGCCGAGAAATTCCGGCAGTACCGGCACCAACGCGTTGATGGCGTTTTGTGAAGCTTTACGCGTGGCGATGGTTTCGGCTTTTTCGTTTATCTTGGCAATCACATCCGCAGCATGTTGCGCCCAGTTAGCAGGCAGCTCACCTTTCATGCGACGTTCAAATTCGGCTGCTTCTTTAGGGAACGCCTTGCGATATTCCGCAAATTTGTTGTTCCACAGTTTTTCCAGCCCCTCGCCCTTGGTGCGCGCATCCCAGGCTTCATAAACATGCTTGGGGATTTCAAAGGGCGGATATTTCCAGCCCATGAATTCACGCGTGGCAGCAATTTCCGCATCGCCCAGGGCGGCGCCGTGCACATCGTGCGTACCGGCCTTGTTGGGGGAACCCGCGCCGATGATGGTTTTGCAGCAAATCAGCGTAGGTTTGTCGGTGACAGCCTTGGCTTCCTTGATGGCTGCTTCCACTTCTTCCGGATCATGTCCTTCCACGTCGGCGATCACATGCCAGCCGTATGCTTCAAAACGCTTGGGGGTGTTGTCGGTAAACCAGCCGCCGACATGGCCATCAATGGAAATGTCGTTGTCGTCCCAGAATGCAATCAGCTTGCCCAAGCCCCAGGTTCCAGCCAGTGCACAAGACTCATGCGAAATGCCTTCCATCATGCAACCATCGCCCATGAATACATAAGTATGGTGGTTAACAATTTCATGGCCGGGGCGGTTGAATTCATGCGCCAGCATTTTTTCTGCCAGCGCAAAACCTACCGCATTGGTGATACCCTGGCCCAGTGGTCCGGTGGTGGTTTCCACGCCAGCGGTATAACCGTATTCGGGATGGCCTGGGGTTTTGGAATGCAGCTGACGGAAGCGCTTCAGTTCTTCTATCGGCAAATCATAGCCACTGAGATGCAATAAAGAATAAAGCAGCATGGAGCCATGGCCGTTGGAAAATACAAAGCGGTCGCGATCCGGCCATTTGGGGTTGGCGGGATTGTGGCGCAGATGATGATTCCACAATACCTCGGCAATTTCCGCCATGCCCATGGGCGCACCGGGGTGACCGGAGTTGGCTTTTTGCACGGCGTCCATCGCCAGGGCACGAATTGCGCCAGTTGTATCATTAAACTTTGGGGGTCTTACCTTACGCACCGCAGCCATTTACTTCCCTCCCTGAAATTCCATTGGAATTAATTTTATGCCAAAAAAGGGGGCAATTATGCCGCACTGCCCTGTTTTGGGCAACAGCCGCAATACCCAAGATTAGAGACTGGGCAGTCAGGCTGCATTTTGTCAGGACATTTCTCGTGTTTTACTTAATAATTCAGCCTGTACTAAGGAGAACACGATGAAAGCGCGCATCAAGTGGGTGGAACAGGTTTCATTTTTGGGAGAAACAGAAAGCAATCATGCTGTGCTGATGGACGGCGCACCAGAAGGCGGGGGGCGCAATCTGGGCCCGCGCCCAATGGAGCTGGTATTGCTTGGAACGGGTGGCTGCACGACCTATGATGTTATTCATATCCTTAAAAAAAGCCGCCAGCAAGTCACCGACTGTGTGGTTGAGATTCAAGCAGAGCGGGCCACGGAAGACCCCAAGGTGTTCACCAAAATTCATTTTCATTTTATCGTCACCGGCAACGCCTTGAAAGCGGAACAGGTAGAGCGTGCTATCCAGCTTTCTGCCGAAAAATATTGCTCAGCCTCCATCATGCTGGGCAAGATGGCGGACATCACTCATGATTTTGAAGTGGTGCAGGAATAAAAGGCGGGCTAGACGGACAGGCACAATCCTTTGCCATGATAGAATGCAGCCGTATTTGCGTTTCGAAGAAGGAGGGTGCAAATGAATGTAGACACGTTAAATTTTTTTAGTGGCCGGATTACTGTCGATCCAGAAATATGCAATGGTAAGCCCACCATTCGCGGCAAGCGGATTGCTGTGCAGACCATTTTGGAATATCTCGGTGCGGGGGAATCGGAAGAAGAAATTCTGAGCCAATACCCCAGCCTTCATTCCGATGACATTAAAACCTGCCTCCAATTTGCCGCCAGTTTCATGGGCAGGCGCTACGATTTGCAAAAAGTGGCGTAAGTGACCAGATTTTTGATTGATGCTAACTTGCCATATCGATTTGGCTTGTGGCGCAGTGAAAGTTGCTTGCATGTTTTTGATTTGAACGATGAGTGGACGGACGCTAAAATTTGGCAATATGCTGCCGAGCATGATTTGGTTATTGTCTCCAAAGACGCTGATTTTTCCGATTGGATCATGCTGAAAGACCTGCCACCCCGTGTTGTTCATCTACGCTTTGGCAACATGAAAATGCGTGATTTCCATGTGCTTATGC
>JAUSKS010000320.1 GCA_030646595.1 Gallionellaceae bacterium
GCTTGATCTCGATCAGGCTTATCCTGAATTGGTCAGCCAACCGCTCCTGGTTAACGGCCAGCTCTCGACCTCGGATAACCCCAACCGCTATAAACAGCATGGCTTTCATTTCAATGCCGATAACTGCATTGGCTGTCATGCCTGCGAATCCGCCTGCTCCGAAAAAAATAATTTACCGCCGCATCTGGCATTCCGAAAAGTCGGCTACGTCGAGGGCGGTTCCTATCCCGATGTGCTGCGCATGAATGTATCCATGGCCTGCAACCACTGCGAAGACCCGGTCTGCCTCAAGGCTTGCCCGACGCGCGCTTACACCAAATACGCCGAGTGGGGCGCGGTGATACAAGACCCGGATATTTGCTTCGGCTGCGGCTACTGTACCTGGGCTTGTCCGTACAACGCGCCGCAACTTGACCCGGTAAAAGGCCAAGTCGAAAAATGCAATATGTGCGTGGATAGGTTAGAGCAAAACCTGAAGCCCGCCTGTGTCGCAGCCTGCCTCGGTAATGCGCTGGAATTCGGCGTGATGGAAGAGCTGCCCAAGGGACGCGAACAGATCAAGCTCAGCATACCGGGCTTCCCCGACCCATCTATTTCGCGCCCCAACATCCGCTTCCAGCAAAAGCGCTCGATGCCGGATGATTTCCGCCGCACCGATGGTGTGCCCATTCATTATCAACGTGACGAACAAGGCAAAAAAACTTTCAAAACCAAAGTGCGCAACAGCGGCAAGAAACGCGAATGGGGATTCGACAAACTGAGTTCGCGCGAAAACCCATTGGTGCTGTTTACCCTGGCCTCGCAATTTGTAGCTGGCGCATTTTTATTGTTGATGGTTTTGCCGAAATTATCATCTGCGGGCGCTGCGATGTCAGCCACTGCCCACCCCATGGCCTGGAGCAGCGTACTGTTCGGCTTGCTGGCAATCCAAGCGCTGGCTTTGTTTAGCTCCGCCTCGCATTTGGGCAAGCCGCGTTATTTTTACCGTGGCTTTAATAACCTGCGCCACTCCTGGCTCAGCCGCGAAGCTGCAGCCTTGAGCGCATTCTTCGGGCTGTTGTGTGGCTATATTTTTGTAACAACCTTTCCGATATTGACCTCGTGGCTGCCTGAGTCACTCGCCGCTTTATTACCCGGCTTGACTAGCGTCGGTGCTGTGGTCTCCGGCCCCTTGGCGATATATTGCATGGTGCGTATCTACCGCATCAAAGCGCGACCATTCTGGGATCACTGGCATTCTGGCGGCGCATTCTTTGCCACTCTGTTGATCCTGTCCAGCCTGACCTTGGGTCTGGTATTCGGCACAGCCGAGTGGCTGTCTGGAAATAGTGCTGGTGAATTATTGCGTCTGCTCAGCTGGCCGCTGCTGGCTGGCTTAGCGCTGCAAGGCGTGGCACTAGCCGCGCATCTGCACGATATGGAAAAGCGTGGCGCCGAGGCCGATGTATCACGCATGCAGATGCTGACTACCTATGGCAAAACCTACGGTGCGCGCTGGATCAGCTTCGCTGTACTGCTTGGTGTAGCGTTACTGATGAATGTGTGGTTGCCGTCTGATGGTTGGCTGCTGCTGCTCTGGGCTGCATTGAGCGGCTTGGCGCTGGTGCATGAAATCATCGGGCGCGCCTTGTTCTACGTATTGGTTACCCCGACCACCATGCCGGGTGCATTTTTCTGGAACAACAAATATTTCGAGAACCATGCGCGCAAGACCGGACTGGCGAACATGCCGCAGGTTGGCGTAGTGCCGGATTGTCACTGATTCAGGAGTGGCTGCACCCGCGATAGCTGGCCTAATTCAATCTCTATTTCTAAGGTAACGTGACAAGGAACGTGATTTATCTCGAAGCGGTTCTTTGGACATTCCCCTGAAAATAGTCTTCCAACGTTGACGTAAAATTAACATTACTTTGATAGGAAGATGTCGCTGTCAAGGCTGGAATCCCACGTCTTGCACATATGGGATAAATTATGAGCATGCTGCGCCTGCGGTATACTGCCATTCAGGTTTTGTCACCCGCCTTTAATGCTAAACTTCTAACCACTGAATAGCGCAGTAACGAAATATAGTGATAGAAGAAAGAACCATCGACAAATGAAATCATCGGCAGTCAGTGAATTACCACTACTGGAGCAAATAAAACGAGTCGGCGTAATGGCGATGTTTGCCGATGATGAGCTTTTTGATCACCTCGTGCTTAAAGGTGGTAACGCACTGGATTTAATTCATCGACTCAGCTCTCGGGCTTCAGTTGATCTTGATTTTTCAATGCAGCATGATTTCCCGGAAGGAGTTGAATCGTTTTGTGGGCGTGTGGAACGCACCCTTATTAAAACATATCGTCAACACGGGTATGAAGTCTTTGACGTAAAAATGGAGGAAAAGCCCAAGACCATGTCCGAGGATATGGGTGACTTCTGGGGTGGCTACGCTGTCGAGTTTAAATTGATTGAGTCCGATAAGTTTGAGAAGTTATCTGGGAATATTGCGGAACTCCGAAAATATGCGCTCAAAATTGGTCAAGGCCAAAAATTCCTCATTGACATAAGTCGATTCGAATACACATTGGGCAAGCAGGAAGCCGATCTTGATGGTTACCGCATTTACGTTTACTCACCTCAAATGATCGTATGTGAAAAACTGCGTGCCATTTGTCAACAGATGCCCGAGTATGGCCCAGTGATAAAACGAGCGCGGGCAGGAAGCCCGCGCGCACGAGATTTCCTGGATATTCACATTTTGGTTGACGCCTTAAAGTTGGATATTTCGACCGATGAAAACAAGTTTTTACTTACCGAGATATTTAAGGCAAAGAGGGTGCCGCTGCCCTTCCTTGGTTTGATCAAGAACTATCGAGAATTTCATAAGCTCGATTTTCCAGCAGTAACTGCTACAGTAAAGGTTGGGATGAAAATTGAGCCGTTCGATTTCTATTTTGACTTCGTGCTGAATCAGGTTGATCAGTTAGAAGCCCTTTGGTATGTGTAGTCGCCATTCCTTAACGTATTCTGTCTCACCCATTTGGTTTGCCAAATAGAAGTCGTACTCCATAGGAAAGCGCCGCAACAAGTCTAACGACTGAGGCTTATAGCCAGCATGCTCAAGGTAATAGCCGATAGCTTGATGATAGGGGTAACCAAAACCAATTTTCTGGAGCATTGCGGCCAATGCATTGACAGAGACTCTATCTTTTGCAAGCTGGAATGCTTTTTGTACCTCAAACACGCCGCCGGAATAAACGGGGCGTACAACAATATCAATTAGTGTTCGCTCAATATTCGTTAAGCGGACTTTAACGGCTGCATCTCCATCATAGGTAACCTGTTCGTTAACCACCCCAAGCTGATTGGTATTCATCCCGTTGACCAAGCATATGTGAACATCACCAAAATCAATTGCGTTCTGTGAAACGCGTGGCCGACGACTGAAAGCTGCATCTATTCTTCCTTGCGCAAGCGACGATTTCTGCGGACCGAGACGCTGCTCATGATTAAGGTAGATGATTTTTGGAACCTGTTCTGTCAGTCCATGCATACGAACTGCCGTGTAGTGGCTGAAATAAGCATCTTTCTTGACGCTAAGCAGAACCTCTAGCAGAGGAACATCTCCCCAAGCGTAGCGGTGCTCGCTACGATATGGGAATGGAAATTCAAAGCGTTTAAGTTTGGCATGCTCTACAAGAAATTGGATAAAATTTTGAGTATTCGTTCGCTGCGCCAATCGCCAGAATGCTCGCTGTTTAGATAAAGCTGCTGCAATGTCTTTCTGATTCAGTACGCGCGGCATTTCCTCATCGAAGTGTTTGATGATGTCTGGTTTTGCGATCTGAATTCGTGTATTTTTCACTTTTTTACCCGCATCAATGATGTGCTGTGTAGTATATATACTTACACAGCATAGCATCAGAACGAGACTATACCAAGAGTTTTATTTCAACAATTAGTAGGTTATATCTAGAAGTATATATACTTCTAGATATAACCATTAAATATCAAAAATAAACAAGTCATTATAAATAATGCTTCATAGCTTCCTCTATCGACAATGCTCATCTGAATGAAATTTGATGGAGTATATATACTCCATCAAACGTCAATTAAATTATGCAGTACTTCATAACAACTAATTTTCGTAGCTATCCATAAGGATCAGATTGATATGCTTGGCGCAATACATGCAGTATCAGTAGTGTCCGGCAATTTTGCCCTGACGGTTATATAACAAATTGATCGAGAATAGGAAACAGTGTGTTTAGTGGTGTCACCGACTTGAACGTGAATTCTCTGGGAAACTGGGTTTTTTCTCCCGTGGTTTCTCATCATGTATTCAGGCCAATTGGTGTTCGCACAACTCATGGAGCATTTACCCCTACACACTTTCCGCCGCTGTGTGCAGCGTTACCCTTCCAAATACCCTACCAAGACTTTTTCACATCTCGATCAATTTCTCTGCATGGCCTTTGCGCAACTGACTTATCGCGAGTGCCTGCGCGACATCGAAACCTGTTTGCGCGCACATCAAGCCAAGCTCTATCACTTGGGCATCCGTGGCAACATCTCCAAGAGTACGCTGGCCGATGCCAACGAACAGCGCGACTGGCATATCTACGAGGGGTTTGCGATCAGTCTCATTCAGATCGCCAGAAATCTCTATGCCAACGACCGCTTTGCTGCGGAACTGAAACAGACGGCCTACGCACTCGACACCACCACCATCGACCTGTGTTTGAGCGTCTTTCCCTGGGCACATTTCCGCGCCACCAAAGCCGCCGTCAAGATGCATACGCTGCTCGACCTGCGCGGCAATATCCCAACCTTCATCCATGTCAGCGACGGCAAGATGCACGAGGTCAATGTACTCGACATCCTGATCCCCGAAGCGGGCAGCTTTTACATCATGGATCGGGGCTTCCCCTCATGGCACTCGGTTAAGGATTGAGCGCCCTAAAAACGGTGGGCTGAACACCTCTAAATGGTAAGCTTTTGTTGCGACACGAACAAGCCCGGTAGGGTGGGCACGGTGTGCCCACGCGGTGCGTAATATCCATTCTCTTCTTCAATAAATAAAAAGCCACTACCTCCGGTAACCCGGATGCGGTGGCTTTTTTTAGCTGCTAAAGTTTTCTCTGCCCTATGATATTGCAATACGCTTAACCGCCTGCACCGCCGTCACAATGGGCATCCCCTGAAACTGTTTGAGCACCAGCAAATCCGCATCACCCGACACAATCAAATCAGCTTGTGCGGCCAGCGCACAAGCCAGCACCGCATCATCATCGGCATCGCGGGAAACCTGTTGCGCCAACCGGCGTGCCGTGATTGTGGTAGCCAGTCTCTGGTAATTGCGCAGCATCTGCGCGGCGGTCAGTCCAGTGGCTTGCACCTGTTTCGCCAGCTTCTTGCGCTGCAATACTTAGGCCAACTCATCAATCAATACGCGGCTGGTAAAAAGCTGGCATTCCTTCTCTCCTGCCAACTCAAGCAACCGACCCGGTGTGCCTTGCCACAGAAAGGCCGATACCAGCACATTGGTATCCACCGCCAGCCTCATGCGCGCGTATCGCTCCTGCGTGACCGGCGCACTGCATTCACTTCCGCTTGAATCTCATTCATAGCCAGCGGCTTGCTGCCCGCTTTGGAGGCACGTTCTGCTCCGGCCAACAAAGCTTGTGCAGCACGACGGCGCATCGCATCCTTGAGCAAGTTAGATACAGCCTCAGGCGTCAACAACCCTGCGGCCTGCGCTTCGCGCGCCAGCCGATCCGGCAGATTCAGTTTCAGTTCTAACATCGTCATAATCAATCTCCTTTTATAGCGGCTGGCTTGCGCCATTTTCATTACGAATGCTGATTTGGTTTTGGGTTAATGCGGCCATCTTATGCCGCTGCTGCACCTTTGGCAATTCGCCTGTGCTGTGGTGAGGGCACAAGGCCTAAAGCTAAGCTCGCGTAGGTCGGAATAGTACAACGCCTTCCGACGAATGCTGTTCGCTCGTTTTCTTCTTCAAAACTCCCACCTGCCTTTGATGTTTCCGGATGCGGTGGCTTCTTCCTTAGCCGCCAGCTTTTTTTATTTAGCCGTCTTTCCCCGGACTAAATCAATCCGGGGCAGGCTTCGTCTTCTCCTCGCCGGTGACAAACCCGATCGGCCGTTTCTTTGGCGGCTCAGGTGGCGTCATCAACTCTCGTATGGCATCGAACACCTGCTTGAGTTGAGCGCGCGTATTGCGCGCAAAGGAATCGTGTTGCAAGGCCAGTGCTTCGGTGGTTTGCTCCAGATCATCCAGGCGCAAAACCAATTCCTTGTGCGTCACAACCAATTCGCGCAGGCGCACGAAGGCGCGCACCACATACACACCCATCTCAATGGCCTGCGGAGAATTCAACACATTCGCCGCTTGAATTGCCCCGTGCTCGGTAAAAGCATAGGGCAACGTCCTTGCAAACTTGAGCTGGGCGAGGTGGTCACAATTTGTGACCACCTCTGCTTTCTCCGCAGGGGAAAGCTGAAACATGAAATCTGCCGGGAAGCGCTCCTGATTGCGTTTGACCGCTTGATTAAGCGCCTTGGTCGGTACGCCATAGAGTTCGGCCAGATCGGCATCAATGATCACCTTCTGATTGCGGATTACCAGAATACGGTTTTCAATACGAGGCAGCAGGGCGAGGGTGTGGATACTCATTTAGCGACTGGTCGGGGCCTCACTTTTAAGCTGACCGCGCTCGATGAGCGCATCAGATAGTTGACCGCTTGCTGTCTGCGCAGCGCGTTTGATAACAGGCGATCCAGTGCCTGTGGCGTCAGCAGCCCGGCAGCCTGTGCAGCTTGCGCGGTAGCATCGGGCAATTCAATCTGAATCTTGATCATGACCTGTCCTTTCTTTTTAGTGGCGTACTGCATTCACTTCCGCTTGAATCTCATCCATAGCCAGCGGCTTACTGCCCGCCTTGGAGGCACGTTCTGCTCCGGCCAACAAAGCTTGTGCAGCACGACGGCGCATCGCATCCTTGAGCAAGTTAGATACAGCCTCAGGCGTCAACAACCCTGCGGCCTG
>JAUSKS010000038.1 GCA_030646595.1 Gallionellaceae bacterium
TGTCTCTGTGTCTCTGTGGTACCAGCATTTCAAATTTTGTTTAACAACGCAACGCGTTTGAGATACGCCTCGCGCGCAATGCGTACATCTTCCAGAAAATAGGGCAGCTCTTTCAGCAACAGTGCCTGCGGGCCATCCACCAGCGCCTTGGTCGGCGCAGGATGAAAATCCACCAGTATCATGTTGGCCCCTGCGATCACGCCTTGCGCGGTGGCATGCATTACATCGAGTATGCCGTCCGGTGCAGCACTGCGCGTACCGACTGAGTGCGAAGGATCTATGCACACCGGCATACGGGTCAACCGCTTAACCACCGGCACATGCGCGAAATCTACAAAGTTGCGATGTGGATCACCCATATTGGTTTTCATGCCGCGCAAACCAAACACTACATTGCGGTTACCTTCGCTGGCCAGATATTCGGCAGCATTGAGTGATTCATCCAGAGTGATGCCAAAGCCGCGTTTGAGCAGCACTGGAAACTCCTGCTGCCGCCCGACAATTTTCAGCAATTCAAAATTCTGGGTATTGCGCGTACCAATTTGCAACATGACACCGGTAGGGTGTCCAGTCTGATGCAAGGCTGCACTGATTTCATTGAGATGTGACTCATGTGTGATTTCCATGGCAATCACTTTGATGCCATATTTCCCGGCCAGCTCGAACACATACGGCAAACAATTTTTACCGTGCCCCTGGAAAGAATAGGGGCTGGTGCGCGGTTTGTATGCGCCCATGCGCGTACACACCTGACCATTATCGCGTAATGCTTTAAGCATAAGCTCGACATGCTGTGCATTGTCCACTGCGCATAATCCAGCAAACACATTGAGCGTGTCCTGCCCGAAGCGTACGCCGTTGTACTCGAAGTAAGCCGGGCGCGGGTCATCTTTATGCCGACCCAAAATGCGATATTCCTCCGATACTCGCACCACACGCTCTACACAGGGTAAGCTCTGCATATCTTTAATGTCGAGCGCCATGGTATTGCCGATCAGATAAATTTCAGTCAGCGTTTTTTCTGCGCCTTGCTCGGTGTGTACCCGTGTTTGTATCTCAGGCAATCCAGCTAAATGGGTAATCAATTGCTGATATTCCGCGCCGTGCGGATCAGTATTTGAAGAAAGAATTAATATCATGCTGGTTTATATTATTTAGAAAGAATCATCCATTGTTGCGGCCACTGCGCCAGCGGATCCCGCGTAAAACCACTTTTGCCAAACTGTTGCCAGCGCCCGATGACATAACATAACAGTGCATTGGCATAAGCACCAACATCCTGCGCACTATCCACTTCATCTTGACTGACGCCGATACGCAATGATTGCTTGAGAGTAGTTTCCAGCCGATCAAACAATTGATTAATACGCTGCTGCAAGCGTGCGTCTTCATTGACCAGCGCATCGCCGATCAGCACCCGCGTCATGCCCCGATTTTTTTGTGAAAACCCGAGCAGCATGGCGATAATATTTTCCGTTTGCTTGAGCCCGCTGCTTTCTTCCGTGCTGATTTTATTTATCAAGCCAAAAATAGTTTGTTCGATAAATTCGATCAGCCCTTCGAACATCTGCGCTTTGCTGGCAAAATGGCGATACAACGCAGCTTCCGAAATATCCAGCCTAGCAGCCAGTGCCGCAGTCGTGATTTTTTCACCCTTGGGTTGTTCCAACATTTCCGCAACGGTTTGCAGTATCTGCTGCTTGCGTTCCCCCGGTTTGCTAGCCATTTCCCCCCCTTAAATGTGCTGCTTTATTTGCTTTTAATCAGCGTACCAATACCTTCGTCTGTCAAAATCTCCAGTAACAGCGCATGTTCCACCCGCCCGTCTATGATATGTACTGACCTGACTCCACCGCGCGCCGCATCCAGTGCCGAACTGATCTTGGGCAGCATGCCACCAGACAAGGTACCCTCCGCCACCAACCCGTCTATCTGCTTGGGCGTTAGACCAGTGAGCAACTTGCCCTCTTTATCCAGTACCCCCGGTGTGTTGGTAAGCAGCACTAATTTTTCGGCTTTTAATATTTCCGCCAATTTACCTGCCACCACATCAGCATTGATATTCAATGTTTCGCCATCCAAGCCTACCCCGATGGGTGCGATGACGGGAATGAAATCACCAGAATCCAGAAAGGTAATGATGCTGGGATCAATCGAAATAATTTCTCCGACCAAGCCTATGTCCAGCATTTTTCCTGGCTCTTGTTGACTCTCCAGCAGCATTTTGTTGGCGCGAATAAAAGCGCCGTCCTGTCCGGTCAAGCCCACCGCCTTGCCGCCATGCCGATTAATCAGATTGACGATATCTTTGTTGACCTTGCCCAATACCATTTCGACCACATCCATGGTCTCTTCATCGGTAACGCGCATGCCCTGGACGAACTCACCTTCCTTACCGATGCGTTTGAGCAAGTCATTAATCTGTGGCCCGCCACCATGAACAATGACCGGGTTCATACCAACTAATTTAAGTAACACCACATCACGCGCGAACCCTTCTTGTAATTTCGGTTCGGTCATGGCGTTACCACCATATTTTATGACTATGGTTTTATCGAAGAAGCGCTGAATATACGGTAGCGCTTCCGACAGCGTATGCGCTTTTTGTTCCGCGGTGGCTAGCGTAAGAGACATGATTTTATCCGGACAAACTGGCATGCATTTTACACGAATCGGCCACAACAACGCGGAGCCTTTTCCCAGTTTTTATCAGGCTGACCTTGACATTCCGTAAGTTATTTTATAAATCACTTTAGACTACCCACACAACCCATTATTTATAAAGGACTTATCATTTCATTAACTTTATCGGCTAACTACTTGTCGCATAAAGAGAAATACTTCTTTATCGCTCGACCTCACTCGACTTTTTCAATATAGTGATTCAAGGTGGGTAAAAGTGGGTTTTTGTGGGTAATAGGCACAAGGTTACTTTAATGATGTTTCAGGGAGCGACACAACTTAATCTGGACAGCAAAAATAGGCTGGCGATACCGTCGCGGCATCGGGACATGTTGCTTGCTCATTGTGCCGGTCAGTTGGTGCTAACTGCCGATGCCGACGGATGCCTATTATTTTATCCACAACCAGAATGGCAGCCGATACGCGAGAAATTGCTCAAGCTGTCTTCTCTCAATCCGCGCATACGTGCGCTACAACGCCGCCTGATTGGTTACGCTGAAGAAGTAGAGATGGACGCCGCTGGCCGTGTGCTGATTTCTCCCGCCTTGCGCGCTTATGCCACGCTGGATAAACGCGTGATGCTGATTGGCCAAGGCAACAAATTTGAATTGTGGGATGAAGCGAAATGGATAGCCCAGCAGGAAGCAGCCTTGTCTTTTGCCGATGGTGAATTACCTCCGGAATTAGAGGGATTCACTCTGTGAGTTCCTTGCACAAAATAAAAAGAGTTTTGTGTGAGTGATGGTTTGTCTCACGAAACGGTGTTGTTGCATGAAGCAGTGGAAGCGTTACAAGTGGTATCAGATGGTATTTATGTAGATGGCACTTTTGGTCGCGGCGGACACAGCCGGTTGATATTGCAACAGTTGGGCGCGAACGGACGTTTAATTGCCCTGGATAAAGATCCAGCGGCAGTGATGGCAGGACAAGCTATTAACGATCCACGTTTGGTTATGGTGCATCGCGGGTTTGCGCATTTAACTGAGGTATTGCGCGAATTATCAGTGACAAAAGTGGATGGCATATTGCTGGACTTAGGCGTGTCCTCGCCCCAGCTGGATGATCAGCAACGCGGCTTCAGTTTTCGTTTTGATGCGCCGCTGGATATGCGCATGGATACCAGTTGCGGGCCAACCGCAGCACAGTGGCTGGCGACGGTGGAGGAAAGTTTTTTGAGGGAGGTGATACATGAATATGGCGAGGAACGGTTTGCTGCACAGATTGCAAGAGCGCTTGTTGCTGCACGCCAGGAACAGCCTGTCACCACTACACGGCGGCTCAGCGAAATCGTCGCTCAAGCGGTACGCACGCGTGAACCTGGTAAAAACCCGGCGACCCGTACCTTTCAGGCTATACGGATTTACCTCAACCAGGAACTCGAAGAGCTTGCGCGGGTTCTGCCGCAATGTGTGGATTGTCTGAAGGCGCGCGGACGCATCGTGGTCATCAGTTTCCATTCCCTGGAAGACCGCATGGTAAAGCGCTTTTTGCGCGATATGGCGCAAGGCGACAAATTGCCGCGCAATCTGCCGATACGAGCGGCTGAAATACCGCAAGGAAAATTGCGTTTGATTGGCCGGGCGATACGCGCTTCTGCGCAGGAAACAGCAGCCAACCCACGTGCGCGGAGCGCAGTCATGCGGGTGGCAGAAACCTACGATAGCGCCTTATGATTAAAACGGCCCCTTCCTGGATGGCCCTGCTGGCTTTGTTGGCAGTGACCATTCTGTGCGCGCTTGGTGTAGTTGCTGCACAACACAAGGCGCGTAAATTATTTATGGAATTACAGAAAGAAAAGGAGCAGGCGCAACAAATGGAAGTAGAGTGGGGACAATTGCAACTTGAGCAAAGCACTTGGGCGATGTCGGCACGGGTAGAAAAAATTGCTTCCTCCAAATTTCAAATGCAGTTACCCCACAGCGGGCAAATTCAATTTATACGTGGCCAGCAACCGTGAATTACGCCAGCAGCATACAAACTACAGGCTTAGTGGCATTGCCACCCTGGCGCTCCCGTCTGTTGTTTGTAATCCTGTTATTCGGTCTGCTTACCTTGGTCGCGCGGTCTTTATATCTGCAAGGCATCCATAACGATTTTCTGCAACAAAAAGGTGATGCGCGTTATGGCCGCATCATCGATATCAATGCACATCGTGGCATGATTACTGACCGTCACGGTGAGCCGCTGGCCATTAGCACCCCTGTAGAATCGGTCTGGGCCAGCCCGCAAGATGTGGAAGCAACGCCGCAACAAATCATGCAACTGGCGCAGATTCTGGGCATGGGCGCGAAGGAAGTGAAGAGCAAGTTATTTGATACCACTCGTGATTTTGTTTATCTAAAACGCCAATTACCCCCTGACCAGGCAGCTCGAATTATCAAACTTGGAGTGGCCGGTATATCACTGCAAAGAGAATACCGCCGTTATTATCCCAGTGGAGAAATCACTGCACAGATACTAGGCTTCACCAACCTGGATGATAATGGCCAGGAAGGAATAGAACTGGCCTTTCAAACACAGTTGGGTGGCAAAGCAGGTAGTCAGCGGGTAATCAAAGACCGCCGTGGGCGGATCGTGGAAGACGTGGCCAGCATCCATGCGCCCAAGCCGGGTAGCGATATCGCGCTCAGCCTGGACAGCAAAATACAGTATCTGGCTTATCGCGAACTTAAATCGGTAGTCGCACAGCACCATGCCAAAGCGGGTTCTATCGTGGTGCTGGATGCAAAAAGCGGCGAGGTGCTGGCCCTGGCCAACTGGCCCAGCTTCAATGCTAACAATCGTGGCAAGTCCACTTTGCAGGTTATGCGCAATCACGCAGTCACCGATTTGTTCGAACCTGGCTCGACCATGAAACCCTTCACGGTCGCGGCTGCACTGGAAGCAGGAAAAATCACACCCGCTACCTCGATCAATACCGAGCATGGGGTCTACACGGTAGGCGGGCGAAAAATTCATGATACTCATCCAGAAGCGGCACTCACAGTAGCCGGCGTACTGCAAAAATCCAGTAACGTAGGGACAGCCAAAATTGCGTTAATGCTGCCCCCAGAAATTTTTTGGCGCAGTCTGAGCGAAAATGGCTTTGGTGCCCAAACTGGCAGCGCCTTTCCGGGTGAGGCTGCGGGCAAATTGCATGACTACAAAAAATGGCGTCCCATTGAGCAAGCCACTATGTCATATGGCAACGGCATCTCTGTCAATCTGTTGCAATTGGCACGCGCCTATACCGTGTTTGCTAATGACGGGGAATTGAAAACGGTAACGCTACTTAAACAGGAAACCCCCAGTACCGGTCCTAAAGTTTATTCTGCAGCAACGGTGCATGCCGTACGCGACATGCTGGAGCTGGTGGTACAGCCCGGCGGCACCGCGCCACTGGCTCAGGTGGCGGGTTATCGCGTAGCGGGCAAGACTGGCACTGCACATAAGCTTGAAGGTGGGCGTTATGTTAATCGCTATGTTGCTTCCTTTGTCGGTTTGGCCCCTGCGTCCAACCCGCGTCTCATTGTGGCAGTCATGATAGATGAGCCAAGTGGCGAACAATATTATGGTGGGCAGGTGGCAGCGCCTGCATTCAGCAGTGTCATGGGTGCAGCTTTGCATTTACTCAACGTACCCAACGATGCGCCACTGGATAATGTGCTTGCGCCTCCTGCAGAAATCGTAAAGGAGGAAGTGTGAGGTTAGAGAACAGAAGACAGAAGACAGAAGACAGCTTGCCTCTGCCTGTCAGTAGTTTGTTAGGTTCTCTTGGGGTGAGCGTTACACGCTTGGTGACGGACAGCCGCGAGATCAAATGCGGCGACACTTTTGTCGCCTATCCAGGCGACAAAACGGATGGTCGGCAGTACATCACGCAAGCCATTGCCCAGGGCGCAAATGCAGTGATTTGGGAAGCGCATGATTTTAGCTGGAACCCAGCATGGCAAATTCCCAACCTGGCTGTTGCCGATTTACGCCATCATGCAGGCGAAATCGCCGACCATGTTTATGACCACCCTTCACAAAAATTATGGATGGTGGGTGTCACCGGCACCAATGGTAAAACATCATGCGCGCATTGGATTGCGCAATCACTGAGTGCACTGGGCAGAAAAACTGCACTGATCGGAACCCTGGGCAATGGTTTTCTGCCACATGACAAGCTGCAGCCCACACCCAACACCACGCCCGATGCCATTTGTGTACATGGCTTATTAGCCGATTATTCAGCCCAGCATGCGCAAGCGGTAGCAATGGAAGTGTCCTCGCATGCGCTGGAACAGGGGCGCGTCAATCATGTGCAGTACGATGTCGCGCTGCTCACCAATCTCAGCCGTGATCATCTGGATTATCACGGCGACATGCGCAGTTATGCCGCCGCCAAACGCCGCTTATTCGACAGCCCGCAACTAAAATATGCGGTACTAAATCTGGACGATGCGTTTGGTGTAGAACTGGCCGCGCAGTTGCAGGAGCAGAACACGGAGGTGGTGGGCTACGGTCTGAGCGATACTGCCCTGGCGTTGGCTGAACGTCTGGGTGTGCGCATGGTGTATGGCGGTGCACTACGCATGGATGCGCAGGGCCTCAGTGTGCAAGTGCATTCCAGTTGGGGTGGCTGTGAATTGCATAGCCCGCTGCTAGGGCGTTTCAATGCCACTAATCTGCTGGGAGTGTTAGCAGTGCTATTAGTAAGCGACATGGCATTAAGTGATGCCTTGCGTGAATTGGCTAAAGTAAGCGCAGTTCCCGGACGCATGCAGACCTTGGGCGGAAATGGGCGTCCTTCGGTGGTGGTGGACTATGCGCATACGCCCGATGCGCTGGAAAAAGTATTGCACACCTTGCATGAAATAGTGGCCGCCAGTCAGGGAAAATTAATCTGCGTATTTGGTTGCGGCGGTGACCGTGATCGTGGCAAACGGCCATTGATGGGTGCCATAGCCAGCAAGCTGGCAGACCTGTGTGTTGTGACCAGCGACAATCCGCGAGGCGAGTCACCACAGGAAATAATTAACGCCATCGTGGCGGGCATGCAGGGTAGCCAGCACACCATCATGGCAGACCGCGCCCAGGCAATTGCACTGGCGATCCATCAGGCACAGGCGGCAGACACTGTGCTGGTGGCTGGTAAAGGTCATGAGGCGTATCAGGAAATCCAGGGTGTAAAACATCCCTTCAGCGATGCTGCAATCGCACACCGTGTGCTGCAAACCTGGCAAGCGGAGGGACGGGCATGATGCTGTTGTCACAAGCTGCGCAGCTATTGGGCGGCAAGCTGGTTGGTCAGGATGTCAGGTTTAGCGCAGTATCCAGCGACAGTCGCACCATAGCTGCGGGTGATTTGTTCATCGCTTTACAAGGCCCCAACTTCGATGGTGCAGCTTTTGTTGCCACTGCCGCAAAAAGTGGCGCAGTCGCGGCCATGGTGAATAGCTTCAGGAGCGAGGATCGGGGAGCGAGGAACGAGCAAAGCGCGCACCCCTCAATCCTCGATCCTCGATCCTCGACCCCACTGATATTAGTAGAAGATACCCGTTTGGCCATGGGGCAACTGGCCGCGCATTGGCGCGCGCAGTTTGCCATTCCAGTGGTGGGTATAACCGGTAGCAACGGCAAAACTACCGTCAAAGAAATGCTGGCCAGCATCTTGCGTACTGCCGCAGGCAATGATCAGGCAGTGTTGGCCACGGCGGGGAACTTCAACAACGATATTGGCTTGCCGCTGACTTTGCTCAAGTTGCGCGCCACACACCGTTATGCGGTGATCGAAATGGGCATGAATCATGTGGGTGAAATAGATTACCTCACCCGGCTGACCCGTCCGGATGTGGTCATTATCAATAACGCAGGCAGCGCTCATCTGGCTGGCGTGGGCTCGCTGCAAGCAGTGGCGCGCTGCAAGGGAGAAATCCTCAACGGTTTATCGCCACAAGGTATTGCGGTACTTAATGCTGATGATATTTATGCGCCCCTGTGGCGGGAACTGGCAGGCCAGCGCGAGATCATCGAATTCGGCCTGGAGAAGCACAGCACAGTACATGCGCAATGGCAAACCCAGGGTTATGGTGCGCGGATTACAGTGAACACCCCGTGCGGAAATTTCAGCGCCAGCTTGCAGGTGCCGGGTGTACACAATGTGCGTAATGCGCTGGCCGCCACTGCCGCAGCCTTGGCGTTGCAAGTGGAACTGTCCGCGATTGCCGCCGGTTTGAAAAATTTTTCTGGCATGCACGGTCGCATGCAACGCAAGACAGCGCTGCATGGCGCAGTATTAATAGACGATAGCTATAACGCCAATCCTGCTTCGTTGCGCGCCGCGCTCAAGGTGCTGGCGCAGAGCGCCGGAAAAAAAATTCTGGTGCTGGGCGATATGGGCGAACTGGGCGAGGATGCCGTGCGCCTGCACAGCGAAATTGGCGCAGAGGCTCGCCATCTGGGCGTGAATGAGCTGCTGGCACTGGGCGAATTAACGCCTTATACGGTGCAGGAATTTGGCCCTCATGCCCGCCACTTCGAGCGCATAGAAGATTTGCTGGCCTCGCTCACCCAGCACCTGGATGCGAACAGCACAGTGCTGGTAAAAGGGTCACGCTTTATGCGGATGGAGCGGGTGGTGGCTCATATTGGGAAGGGAGAAGGGGAAATAAAGGGGAAGGGAGAAGAGGGAAGGGAGAAGGGTGGAGATGCCGCCGGGGTTTCCCCTTCCCCCTTCCCCCTTTCCCCTTCCCTTTCCCACACAGAGGAGAGCCACTGAATGTTATTAGCCCTCACCCAATGGCTGGCGCAAGACATCCGAACCTTCAGCGTGTTCAATTACATCACGCTACGTGCTGTGTTGTCGGCGATGACAGCATTGTTCATCACTTTCATGGTCGGCCCCAAAATGATACGCAAGCTGACTGCTTATAAAATTGGCCAGTCGGTACGCGACGATGGCCCGCAAACGCATCTGGTCAAAGCCGGCACACCCACTATGGGGGGGGCGCTGATTCTTACTTCCATCGCCATCACTACCCTGCTGTGGGCAGACCTCAGCAATAAATATGTGTGGGTGGTGTTATGCACTACGTTGGGTTTTGGTGCCATTGGCTGGGTCGATGATTACCGCAAGGTAGTGCATCGCAACCCCAAAGGTTTGTCGGCCAGGACAAAGATGTTCTGGCAATCCCTGATTGCGCTGGCGGTGGCTGCCTTTCTGTGGAATCAGGCCAGCTTGCCTGCCCACACCACGCTGATTGTCCCGTTCCTGAAATTATTGGTGTTTCCATTGTCAGCCTTGGCCTTCGTGGTATTGGCTTATTTTGTCATTGTCGGCACCAGCAATGCGGTCAACTTAACCGATGGCCTGGATGGCCTGGCCATCATGCCTACAGTCATGGTGAGCAGCGCACTGGCCATCTTTGCTTACGTCGCAGGCCATGCCGTGTTCGCCAAGTATCTGGGTATTCCCTACATTCCCGGTGCCAGCGAACTGGCCGTATTTTGTGGCGCGATTGCTGGCGCTGGTCTGGCTTTCCTGTGGTTCAACGCCTATCCGGCAGAAGTATTCATGGGTGATGTGGGCGCGCTGGCGCTCGGTGCCGCGCTGGGCACGGTGGCCGTCATCGTGCGTCAGGAACTGGTGTTATTCATCATGGGCGGCGTGTTTGTGGTGGAAGCCGTGTCGGTGATGTTGCAAGTTTCATATTTCAAAATCACCAAAAGA
>JAUSKS010000324.1 GCA_030646595.1 Gallionellaceae bacterium
TGGTCACTTCTATGCCGGGAGAAACAGGGTGGAAAAATTTTGCTGACTTAATATGGCATACGGATAGATCCAGGGTTAAACCGGTCGCAATGGCATGCAGCACTTCACTAAGTAACAGCGCGCCCGGAATAATAGGATTGCCGGGAAAGTGTCCCGCTGCTGTAGGGTGATCTACCGCAAAAATGGTTGTTACCTTCATCAATCCGTACTCGCTTTGGTAAATTGGTGCAACAGCTGCTCCAGTGCGGCATGAGGTAATTTGCCGGTTGAATTACGCGGCAAGGCATCAACAAAATGTAAAGGGCGGGGCAAGAAGACCGGGTCTATACGTTGCCGTAAGGCGGTTAGTATCGCTGTGCGGCTCAGACTAGGAGCGACGACCAAGGCTAAAGGCCGGGTCAGCTTATTGCCGGTTTCGTTCGGCATGATAAAAACCCCATCAACTACTCCTGCAATGGCATTCAGGTGAAAGTTGAGGTGGGACAGAGAAGTTCGTTTACCCGCGATGTTGACCAGATCGGCAGCTCTGCCATGCAGCAGGAAAGTTTCCTCATCGTGCAGTTCCAGTACATCATTCAGTAAAATTTCACGCTCTACATGACCCCCGCTGACCCAGATGCCATCTATGCCCTGGCGTAGTTTGAGTTCGCTAAAGGTGCGCCATTCAGGGCTTTGTGCTGGACGCCGAGTGGCGATCTGGCCTGCCTCAGTGCAACCATAAATTTCATGGAGCGGTGCCTGGAAGCGTGTTTCGGCGTCAGCAGCCAGTTGCGCAGAAAGCGGCGCAGTCGCACAGACCACAAAATCCACAGCGGGTAAATTGATATTTTCGGCAAGCAAGGCGCGCAGATGTATCGGCGTGGTGACCAATCCTCGCGGTTGCGGCAAATGAGCCAAGTGGGTGCAAATGTCGGTTGGATAAAAAGGATGCTCGGCACAAAACGCCAATCCGTTTTGCATGGCAATAAGCAGGGCAGATTCCAGGCCATACATATGTTGTGAGGGAACTGTGGCCAGAATGGTGGCAGGAAAATGAGGGCCCAAGTTCAGACGTTCCGCCTCCACCTGTGCGCTTTTAACCAGACTGCCCCAGGATTTAAGATGGGCTACCGGTAATCCGGTAGAGCCAGAAGTAAAAACAATGGCTGCAGTTTGTGCTACAGGAACAGTAGGTGGAAAAGCGAAATCCGAACTTAGCCCGGCCATTTGCGGATAAGGCATGCACTCCAAAGCAGGTAGTGTACTTCCGCCATCGGTCAGGCAATAGAGATCGGGGTATTGATGGCGTAATTGTTCTACCATGCCGGTCGTGGTATTGGGTGGCAATAGATTGATCTGCTGGCGCAGCAGGGCTGCTGCGAACCCCACGGCAAAGCGATAGCGGTCTGAACAAAGATTCAATATATATTGCCGTTGCGGTAATTGTGCGCTGAGTTCTAACACGTCGCTTAAAAACTGGCCTGCACTCATGCTGCGTTCACCACTATAGGCAAATGTGCTGGCCGGGTTGTTATGAGAAAGCAGAGGAAGGGCAACCATGAATGCGGGACTCTATAATATTTTAGAGGGGGGCAATTTTAGTAATGGCAAGATTGCACAATGCGGTTATATCTCTTGAGCATAGGCACGCACCACTGCTGACAAAGAAGTACGCGGACGATTGGGATAAGAAATTGCACGGTAAATATACTCAGCCAAAAACATCAGCAGCAGCAAGGGCAGATTGAGGATATTGATAAAGAAAGACCAGTTATCAAGCGATGCAAAGCCCAGTAACAGAATCGAGAATACAATTTGTGCGGTGAAAAAAATACACCATGCCAGCGTGACGCGGCGGGTATAAACCAGGATGTCTGGTGTGATCTCGCCATGGACTCGGCGCACAATGCGCGTGATAAGTGGTTCCTGCGGGGGGAACAGGGAGCGGCCAAAAAACCACAACAGAAATAAATTAATCGCGGCATGGACCAGGCCATTTACGGTAGCCAGCCCCAGCCATTCATAATGGTGGGCAAAAGTAAAATAGACCACGATGAAGGCAACCAACATAAATATGCAACCTACCAATTTATGGGTAGAGCGCACTATCAGCCAGCAAGCCAATAGCAAGGGAGGGGTAAGTATCAGCAACCATGAGACTAGGTCGCTTGTTTTTTGGAGTATAAGGGAATGCAAAAACCACGGGTAGCTGATACAGACCAATAGCAGGCAAAATTTGCCCAACCATTGTAGGTAATGCATCATGTCAGCGCACCCTGTGTTGCTGGATATACTGGCTGAGATTGCGTAGCGAACTGAATGTTTTTTGATGGTCGCTATCATCTGCGCGCAACTGAAAACCATAGGTTTTGGAAACGGCCAATGATAGTTCCAATATATCGATCGAGTCCAACCCCAAGCCTTCTCCGTATAGCGGGGCGAGAGGATCAATTTCTGTGGCACTCACTTCCAAATTCAATGCGCTGACCATCAATCTGGCTAATGCCAGTTCCTCATCAGCCATTGCAGTTATTCCACTACTCGCTTGCATATTGTTCCTTAACGAATCTTGACTGCCATTGGCCACAATTTTACCTTAAACCGGGAAGCGGCAGGTGACCTTGCAAGTTGGAGAAAGGCGGAGGGGGGAGAGCTGCCAGTGAGCACCTTAGGGCATCCGATATTTATAGCCAAAAAACATTTTGCCACAGAGAGCACAGAGGACACA